>JBILBX010000127.1:0-2774 GCA_044353495.1 Candidatus Limnocylindrus sp.
AGTGCGGCAAGTTGCGCAGCGTCGTCACTGATCGCAGCGGTGGCGTGCGCGACCACGAGTCCGCGCAGCCATGGGCGGGTGCTCTGGTCGTCGGCGATCAGTCGGCCGTAATTGCCGATGAGCGGATAGGTCATCAGCACGACCTGACCGGCGTAGCTCGGATCGGTGCAGATCTCTTGGTAGCCAGATTGACTGGTGTTCATCACGAGATCGCCACCCGAGGCGATTGGTGCGCCCCACGAGACGCCAGGGAAGACGCTGCCGTCTTCAAGTGTGAGGAGTGCCGGGCCATGATCGCCGATGCGCGCGTCAACAACAGAGGCAGGCTCTGGGAGTGGAATAAGGGAGCGGCGATAGGGTGCAAGGCTTCGTAACGCGCGCTCGTTCACCTGTACTCCTCTCCGGCCTCACAGGGCCATCTGCGATCTCTCTGGATCGTCTCGAAAGGAACGCCAGTCTTCACTGGTGAGCCGGGTGGGATTCGAACCCACGACCTAGTGATTAAGAGTCACTTGCTCTACCGCTGAGCTACCGGCCCACGCGGAAGAATAGAGGAGCGGGGCGTAGCGTGCTACGGGGCTACCGGTGCGCGGCCGCTCCCTCGGTAACAAGGGCATCCAGCACCGCGGAGAGTCGAGCTGCCAAGGCCGCATGGCCGGCCGCATTCGGGTGGAACGGGATCTCGCCATCCCTCCCCCACTGGTACGGCTCAGGGTCGCAGAGGCGATGGCCGAGGAAGGCATCGGCAAGGTCGGCGACGCGCAGTCGCGGGTCGTTGACGGTGGTGATCGCCCCGCGGACGCGGTCGGCGATGTCGGTTCCCCACTCAGCGAGCACCGCAAGGTCGGCGTCAGAGATGCTGTCGCCGGGAGCGCGGAGGGCGGTGCATGCGTCGAGGCCGGGGGTGCCCGCCGCAGGGAGCGAGTCGGCGTACATAACCACGATGACGACAGCGTTCGGCGCCTTGGCCAGCACCGTGCGGTAGAGGCGCACCAGGGTGCCGCTGAGGGCCGCCGCTTGGGGCTTCATGCGCTCGCCCGCGGCAACGCAGGCGGCGGCATCTTCGGTGCGACAGGCGGCAAAGACCTCAGAGAAGCCAGCGTCATTCCCGCCGATGCCAAGCATCACGATGTCAGTCTCGGCGCTGAGCGCCTGCACCTGCAGGATCTCGCCCGCGCGCATACGGCGATCCACCAGATCGGCCACCACGGCGCCGCTGCACGAGACGTGGGTCAGCGAGAGGCGCATGTTGGTTGGCATTAAGAGGCGCGGCCACGCTGGCCCGCGAGCGCACACACTCGGCGCACCAAGCACCTGCAGCGTGCCGCGATCAAACGGGAGCGCCGCCGAGGCGTAGCTGTCACCAAGAACAACGAGGTCCAGCGTCGGTAGCGATGGATCGCTCGGGCCGACCAGCATTGGCGCAGGGATCTGCGCATCGAAGCGCAGCGCCGGTCCGCCGACGCCACCGAGCGCGGCAACGATGAGGCCAGCGAGGCCACCCGCAGCCAAACGCTTACGCATCGGGCGACTCGCTGATCCCGAAGAGTGCGGTGATTGAGCCAGTCAGTGGCTGTGTTCCCTCAACGATCTGCTCGGCACGCGTGGTGAGCGCGCCACTCGCCGTTGCCTCGCGTACCTGCGCATCAACATGTGATTCGGCGGCGGCAACAAGATGCGCCTCAACACGGCGAATGCGGCCGCGCACGCCGCGGCCCGCGCCCAATACATCGATGGTGGCCAGGAGTTCACTGATCCCAGCACCAGCGGTGGCAGAGACGAGCGCAAGTTCTGGCGCGCCAGCACCGAGGGCGAGGCCGCTGCGAAGGCGATCAAAGGCAGCCTGTGCGCCAGGTCGATCTGACTTGTTCACGGCAACGATATCGGCCACCTCGAGGATTCCCGCCTTCATCGCCTGCACCTCATCGCCACCCTCGGGTCCCTCTACAACGAGCAGCACATCGGCCAACCGCGCAATGCCGATCTCGGCTTGCCCGGCACCAACGGTCTCCACAAAGATCAGATCAAACCCTGCCGCCTCAACAAGAATTGTTGCCGCGGCGGCCACATGCGCGAGCGATCGGCCGCTGCCGCGCGTGGCAATCGAGCGCGTGAAGCGACCGTCATCGTCGGGATGCTCATCAATGCGCACGCGATCACCAAGGAGTGCGCCACCACTCTCATGGGAGCTCGGATCAATCGCCAGGATCGCGACGCGGCGACCCGCAGCACGTGCGACGTCAGCGAGCGCTGCGGCGAGCGAACTCTTCCCCGCCCCCGGTGCACCGGTGAGTCCCACGACGAGAGCGTTGCGCGCGTCGGCCGCCGATGCGGCGAGCGCCTGCTGAATGCGTTGATTTGCTGCAGGTCCTGGACGCTCGACTGCGCTGATCCCCTGCGCCAGCTCGCGGCGCGCGGCGAGATGCTTAGCGTCGACGGGCATTCGCGCGCAGGAAGGTGGCAACCTCAGCGATCGTGGTTCCTGGTCCAAAGATTCCCGAGATGCCGGCCTGCTCCAACTCAGGGCGATCGGCCTCGGGGATGATGCCGCCCGCTACGACCAGCACGTCACTCGCACCAGAGGCTCGAAGGCTTGCGACGAGCTTCGGCAGCAGCGTTGCATGTGCGCCGGAGAGAATCGAGCAGCCGACGACATCAACATCTTCTTCAATGGCTGCGGCAACGATCGCGTCAACGGTGCGGCGAAGGCCGGTGTAGATCACTTCGAATCCTTCGTCGCGCAGTCCGCGTGCCAGCACCTTCGCGCCGCGGTC
>JBILBX010000128.1:0-2746 GCA_044353495.1 Candidatus Limnocylindrus sp.
GGCGCCGACGTGACCGTCTCGGTCCGCGAGGTGAGCCTTGAGGATGCGCGCCGCATGGGCGTCGTTGACACGGATGAGCGAAGCCGCATCACGGGCTTCCAAGAGAAGCCGAAGCGTCCAACGAGTCGCCTCGCCAGCATGGGGATCTACGCCTTCACCGCCGATGCGCTCGCCGCATGGCTCGATGGGGCTCGCCCCGACTTTGGTGCCGACGTGCTGCCCGCCATGGTCGCCGGTGGCGCAAAGGTGATGGCCCACCGCTTCCGCGGCTACTGGCAAGACGTAGGGACCCTCCCCGCATACTTTGACGCGAACATGGCGCTCCTGAAGGCGAAGCCCGAGCTCGATCTCTACGAGCGCGACTGGTTGATTCTCACCCGCTCCGAGGAGCGCGCCCCCGCACGAATCGGCGCCGACGCCCGCGTTGAGCAGTCAATGATCTCGCACGGCTGTGTTGTTGAGGGGATTGTGGAGCGCAGCGTTCTCTCACCCGGCGTGCGCGTTGGACGTGGCGCAGTCGTGCGCGACAGCATCGTGATGTTTGATGCGGTGATTGGCCCAGGTGCCGTCATCGACCACGCCATCATCGATAAAGAGGTGCGCATTGGGCGCGACGCACAGGTTGGCGTCGGCGAGTTGCCCGGCACACCGAACCGCGCGAATCCTGAAATGCTCGCGACTGGTCTCGTTGTTATTGGGAAGCAGGCCGAGGTGCCCGATGGCGTATCTGTTGGTCGCAACGTGTTGGTTGATGCAGAGGCGAGCCTTGGCGATTGGCCTGAGAGTGGCGCAGTGAAGGCCGGTGCAACGATTAAGGCTGGGCGCACCTGGAACCAGCGCCGCACGGCGCGCTAGTCGCGTGACACTCCTCCAGGTCGCCGCAATCCCAGCCCTCCTTGAACGGCACGGTGTTGCGGTACTCGCACCGCACCGACGTGATGATGCAACCGTGTGGGATCTTGAGCTTGACGGTGAACGTCGCCGTGCGTTGCGCCTCTCACTCATTCACGACGCGCGCCCCGGCGGCGTCATTGTCGTGTGGGCGCATCTTGCGCCCCCACTCGGTGACGGCCTGCGCAAGGCGTATCGCCGACTCTTGGAGTGGAACGACAAGTACCTCTTTGCAAAATTCGGCATTGCCGAAGATGGCCGACCGGTGCTCAGCATTGAGCTGCGTGCTGAGCAGGCGACCGAAAACGATCTCGTCGAGGCACTCGCCCGTACGGTGCTGATCGCCGACCGCCTCCTTGATGAGACCGCGGCATGGATCTGGATCGGTGGGCGGATCCCCGCCGATGACGGTTCTCCGCGGCGGAACCAGCCCCTCTTGCGCGCCGTCCCCGATCTCGCCGATCGCCTGGAGGGGTAGCCTCCGACCTCTCGCCGCAGGGCTATGCTTTGCCCATGGCTGAACTTGATCGCCCAACGCGACCCGTCCCGCGGCCGCTTCCTGCGCTCCTGACCGGCGAGAACGCCGATGTCTACTTCCTGCGCTCTGAACAGGTGTTGGCTGGGGATGGGCGCAACCCTGTCGTCACGATGGAGGTCTTCTGCCGTCGTGCTGGCGCCACCCTCTGCGGCATCGATGAGGCGAAGGGGCTCCTCTCGATCGCACTCGAATCCGATGCTGCCGCCGGCAAGGCAGCTGTATGGGCGCTGAAGGATGGCGATCTCATCGAGGCGAAAGAGGTCGTCTTGCGCATTCGCGCGCCATACCAATCGATCGCCCGCTTTGAGACCGCGTACCTCGGGATGTTGGCGCACGGCACCGGGTGGGCGACCGCAGCGTGCGCCATCGTCAATGCTGCTGCACCAACGCCTGTGATCGCCTTCGGCGCGCGGCACGTGCATCCAAACATTGCCGATCGTCTTGACTACGCTGCGATCATCGGCGGTGCGACGAGCGCATCAACGACGGCGGGGAGTTCGCGGGCTGGACAGCTGCCTGTAGGGACCATGCCGCACGCGCTCGTCCTGATCTACGGCGACACGGTCGAAGCGGCACTCGCCTTTGATCGCAACATTGAACGTGAAGTGCCACGCATCGTGCTGGTTGACACCTTCCGCGATGAGTCTGAGGAGTCGGCGCGCGTTGCCGCAGCACTGGGAGAGAAGCTTGGTGGCGTACGCCTTGATCGCGCGAGTGAACTTGGTGGGGTAACCCCGGCTCTCGTCGCAGAGGTTCGTGCCGCTCTTGATGCCGCTGGTGCAACGGCGGCGCAGATCGTGATCTCAGGTGGCCTCTCACTGGAGCGCATCGCCGAGTTCAAGGCGGCAGGGTCGCGTGTGGACACCTACGCCGTTGGGAGTGCGATCTCAGGCGTTCGGCCGATCGACTTCACCGCAGACATTCATGAGATCGACGGGCAGCCGATCGGGAAGCGCGGGCGACCGTCGGGCACCACCACATCCCCGCGGCTCCGCGAGGTAGATCTGGCCGCCTGGCGTGCCGCCCTAAGACCTGCAACGCGCTAGGATCTGGCGGTGAGTCTGACCATTGAAACCCCAGGAGCCGAGGCCCGAGACGTCTTGACGCAGGTCGAGGCTGCCGCTCGTGCGGCCGCCGTTTCTGATGTGCGCTATGCGCTCCGACTCGACCTTGCCGCGAACGCGGCAACATTCCGTGGCCAGATCGTTACCCGCTTCGCTCTCGCCGCCGGGCACACAGGCCCGGTCTTCCTCTGCTTCCGCGGACGCACCATCCACAGCCTCACGCTCAACGGGGCCTCCATCGAGGCTCCTGACT
>JBILBX010000019.1:0-8884 GCA_044353495.1 Candidatus Limnocylindrus sp.
CGTTCAGTACGCCATCCCACGTTTCACCCGCGACGGGGAGGCTCCATGGTGGCGCGTCTGGAACGTGCTTCAGTGACCAGGCGATCATCGCGTCGTGCACGACTCCAACGGAGTGGGTGTTGGTGAGACAGATCGGTGAGGTGAGTAGGCCAGACTCACGAATCCACTCCAGCCCAGTCAGCTCACCGTTGCCGTTCAGGCGATGGGTGCCAGCAAAGAGCGGGTGTCCCATTTCAGATGCAGCGCGTGGAAGGATGGCGGTGACGCCGGTGCGAATCGGTCCGACGCCGCGCTGAAGCGCCCCTTCGCCCTTGATGATCGTGGTGGCAGCGACGCGCACGCCCGCAACGTCGGTGATGCCATCCGTGGGGCCAGGGGTAAACCGGCCGATGCGGATTCCAAGGTCGGAGGCTCGGGTCTCTCGTGGCATGGGGATAGTGTGCCATCCCGCACTACACTCTTCCCATGTTGCCGCCGACCAAGCCCCAGTCCCGCACTCCACGTGACCGCATGCCCTTTCGGCATATCGGCTCAACGATCCTGCTTGCCACCTCGTTCATCCTCGCTGCGGGGGCACTCGTCACCTGGTCTATTGATCAGCAGATCGGACCCTGGGCTCCAAATGGGGTGGTCGTCGTCACTGAGGACCCGTCGACTGAGCCGAGTGATGGCGGGTCACCGAGCCCTGTCGCTGAACCCTCTGACCCGGCCGATCGAGCGCGCACGACACCACCACCTCTCCCACCGGTAGATCCGAGCCTGCTCGTCCCGTCAGTTGCCGGCGACCCTGTGCGCGTCTTGGTGAGCGGCGTCTGGATCAACCTCCCTGTTGTTCGTCCACCGCTTGAGGGAGATGGGTCCCCACGCTTCCCCTGGTGCCGCGTCGCTGAATGGATGCCGAACAAGGGGAAGCCCGACGGAAAAACAGGAATCCTCTTTATCTATGCACATGGTCGCTACTGGGAGTTCGGTGGCCTGCTCGATAAGTCACCGAAGCAGATGATCGGTCAGATCATCGAGGTGGACCTGATGCCGAAAGTCGCTGGGCAGCCACTGAAGCGGCTGCGCTATCGCGTAACCGAAGTCCGAACGGGCCTCACCTCGTGGGCCGAGCTCAGCGACGTACCGAATGGGCGTGTGGTGTTGCAAACATCAGAGACGGATCGAAGCGACGGCACCAAGATGGTCGTGATCGGAAAGTACGTTGACACCACCACCTCGACCCGACCAATGCCAGTAGCAAAGCCGCAAATCTGCGAATAGCCTGATGCAGGGGAACGGAGGCGCAGCGGAGTTTCGCTCAGATATTGAGGGCCTCCGTGGCATCTCCATTCTGCTCGTGCTCCTCTTTCACGCCGGTCTCCCCTGGACGCCAGGTGGATTCATTGGTGTTGATGTCTTCTTTGTCATTAGCGGCTTCCTCATCACGGGGAAGCTCTGGCGGGAATCGCAAGCGGCTGGCGGACTAAACATCACCAGGTTCTACGCCTGGAGAATTCGCCGACTCCTACCAGCGGCACTAGTCGCTGTGGGGCTAATCACGCTGATTGGCCTCCTTCTTGCTGCACCGCTCAATCGCAGCGAGATGGCTGCCGACGGCGCCGCATCCGCACTCTCCCTTGCAAACATGCGCTTCATTGGATCGGTGGACTACTTCGCGCCAACCTCAAGCCCATCGCCGTTCTTACACTTCTGGTCACTCAGCGTTGAGGAGCAGTTCTATCTGGTCTGGCCAGCGCTCATCCTGTTCCTCACCTGGCGCGGTGGTGGGCGGCGACGCGTCGTTGTTGCCCTGCTTGTTGCAGTGCTCGCCTCGTTTGCCCTGAGCCTCTGGTTGACCGACGCCTCGCCCGCACGAGCCTTCTACCTCCTTCCAACGCGTGTCTGGCAGCTTGGCGCTGGTGGGCTCTTGGCACTCCTCCTCGTTTCGGGCACGTCGCGCCGCGCCGGGCTCATCGCATGGCTTGGCCTCGGCGCCATTCTTTTCGCCAGCGTGGTGCTCACTCCTGAGATGCCGTATCCAGGAATCGCAGCTTTACTCCCCACACTCGGCGCGGTTGCCCTGCTCTATGGCGGTGCTGCCCCAAGCGGCCCGCTTCGGGCACTGACGTCGGCGCCGCTTCGGTTCCTTGGCAAGATCAGCTACTCGCTCTACCTGTGGCACTGGCCACTCCTGGTGCTCCCCGTGCTCTGGCTTGAGCGCGCCCTCTCGCCCATCGAGGTGGCTGCCGCGGTTACAGCTTCGATTGCCGTCGCCTGGCTCAGCTGGCGCTTCGTCGAGCAGCCATTCAGGTACGGGGCTGCGTCGCGCAGTGCAACGTCGTGGAATGCCATCCGTATCGGCGTCGCAGGGATCCTCGTGGTGACCCTCTTCACCCAAGGTTTCTCGGCGGGACTCGCGGCAGCGAACAGCACGCCACAGGTGCCCCCAACTCCGTCCGTCTCACCATCAGGCTCACCAGCAACCACAGCAGCACCGAGTGACGGGCCGATCGCACTACCGGCAGATCTCACCCCTTCACTGGCCGCGGCTCGTGATGACGAAGAGCGACTGCGTGGCGACGGCTGCCTCGCATTTGAACGCGTGACGACGCCGCCAAACTGCGTGTACGGCGTCAAGGAATCTGCGATTACGATCGCCCTCGTTGGTGACTCACACGCCTCGCACTGGTTCCCCGCCGTTGAAGCGATTGCCCTCGAGCGCGGCTGGAGGCTGGTGACCTTCGTCAAGGTGTCCTGCTCATTCACAACCCTCGCGCAGCGCAACCTGGCGCTCAAGCGTGCCTACCGAGAGTGCACCGCATTCAACGAGGCAACGGTTGCCCGCCTCAACCAAATCAAGCCAGCGCTCACCATCATCGTGAATCGCCGCACCTTCCGTCCAATCAACGAGGGCATCACGCCTGCGTTGGCTGGAGCCGCATTCGGTGAGATGGCCGCCCGACTCCCAGGAGCAACGGCGATTCTGGTCGATACGCCCGATCCTGGTCGCGATGTTCCCGCCTGCCTCTCAAAGCACCCGAGCGATATTCGCGCGTGTCTCTTCACGCAAGATGACGCAGATAATCGTGAGATTGGCATCGCAGAGCGCGTAGCGGCCGACGTTTCCGGAGCGACACTGATTGATCTCACGGCCAACATTTGCACCGAGTGGCCCTGCTCGCCAATTGCGAAGAGCATGCTGATCTATCGCGATGAGGATCACATGACAGAGACGTTCTCGCGAAGCCTCGCCGCTCCACTCGGAGTAGAGATCGCGAAACTGCTGCCGCGCTAGCGCTGCGCTCGCTCCGCGGCGTAGAGCATGATGGCGGACGCCACTGCAAGGTTGAGACTCTCAGCGGTGCCAAGCATCGGAATCAGTGCGGCACTGGCACAGGAGCTGCGCAGGTTGGCACTCAGCCCATCAGCCTCGGTGCCAATCACGATCAGCGTTGGTGATGCATATGAGAGCTCGCTGTAATCGGATGCCCCGTCGAGTGCCGTGGCGACCGTGCTCCCCGGCCAGCGCTTGAGCAGCGTGACCGCCTCTTCGTGTGTGGCGCGATAGATCGGCACGGTAAAGATTGAGCCCATCGTGGCGCGCACCGTTTCGATGGAGTACGGGTCACACGTGTTGCCAACGAGAATCACGCCGCCAGCGGCACAGGCGTCAGCGCTGCGAATGGCGCTTCCAAGATTCCCAGGATCGCGCGGTGCTTCGAGCATCAGCCAACGTGCCGCGCGGCTTGGATCGATGGTCGTCACAGACTGAGTCTCGGGAGCAGGGTCGGCATACACCGCAAGCTGCTCTTGCGGGTTGTCGCGCCCCGTGATCTTGGCTAGCACTTCAGTCGTGACCGAAAGTGACTCGCGCGCGCGGCTCGGACCGCCGTCAATTGGCGCCCGCAGTGGACCGGTGGTGAGGAGCATCTCAGGAACCCAGCCCGCAGCGGTGGCGGTCGCGATCGTGCGCTCGCCTTCGGCGAGGAAGAGGCGCTGCTCGTCACGGCCCTTCGGTGTGCGCAGGGCACGCAGCCCCTTCACGACTGGGTTGGAGAGGCTCTCAATGCGCAGCGGTTGCATGGGGGGAGGATACCCCTAGGGGGCGGCGACGGTTTCGCCAATCACACGTAAGAGTGAGTCGCTGCCGCGCGCATCCTGCGATAGCTCCCAAATCATGATCCCGCCCGCCAACTGCAGTGCAAGTTCGGTCTTGCGCCGAATCGTTGCCGGCCCGTTGTAATTCTGCTCAACACCCTTGAAGAGGATGCGATCACCGCTGGCGGTCGCGGGGTCGTTTGCCAGCAGCGTGCGGTAGGTAGCGCCACCCGGACGGGCGTAGAACGGCACGCCGAGCACGAGCTTATCGGGGTGAATGCCTCGGGCAAGCCAGGTCGCAACCGAACGCTCCGCCATCGCATAGGACGAGTGGTTGTTCTTCGGCCCGTCGTACGCCATCAGGTTGATGAAATCGAGATGTCCGACGGCATCGGTCGAGATCCCATCCGCATCTGTGGCGTCGGCGAGCACTGCCGCGGTGACGAGCGCCCCCTTTGGGAGTGCCGAGCGGAAAGCGATCGCAAGCGCGGCGAAGTGTGCCGCCGAGGCTCCAGCGTTCGGATACTCCCAATCAATGTCGATCCCATCTAGCTGATAGGTGGCGCAGAAATCCGCCACGCGTTTTGCTAGCTTTGCGCGGATCGCAGGATCAGCCGCGAGCGTCTCGAACTCCTTATCCCATCCCCACCCCCCAACAGCGATGAGCACCTTTACGTCGTGCTTCTGCGCTTGCGCAACAACTTTTCGTAAGTGATTCGGTGCGCCGAACGGTCGCGTAGTGCCATTTGCTCGTGGAATGAGGAATGAATAATTGATGTGCGTCAGGAGCGAGAAGTCGATCGCATCAATGTTTGCGGCGGGCGTCACATAGCCGACAACCTTGAAGGGTTGCGTTCGCGCTAGCGGTGTTGGGCTTGGCGACGCGGTTGGAGCCACCGCAGCCGAGCAGCCGATAAGCACGAGTGCAAGGAGCACCGTGCTCCATGTTGCACGAACCAAGCGCCACATCAGCGCAGTGTCTTTACGGTGCCAAGGTCAACGCGCGGCGATGGCCCGGCCGGGGCAGACCAGGCAACGAGCGTCACCTTGTAGTTGACCCCTTTGACGAGGCCAGTGATGGTGCACGTAGCGGCAGCCCCTGCCACCTGCGTGACTGCAGAGCCGGCAAGCGTGCAGCTGCGCGTCGTTCGCCCTTTCGCGGTTGCAGTAGCGATCCAGCCAGTTGCCTGGGTGGAGTCGGCAGGAAGCGCCCAGTTGACGCGAATCGTGCCGCGACCTGCCGTGACCGTTGCATCAACAGGTGCAGCGGGCGCCTGGGTTGCCCAGACACCGATGCAGCGTCCGCCGCCGCCGCCAGGAGCTGCACTGCGAACACGTGTTACTGCGTAGAGGGTGGCGAAGGCACTCGTGGCGAGTGCGTCGGGCTCAATGGCGAGGCCCGTTCCGATCGTTTCGTACCGCTGCGTAACTGGATCCCACAACACAAGATTCGGCGCGTCGAGTGCGCCAGCCTTGGAGAAGTACCCGCCAACAGCGACTCTTCCGTCACTCAGCTCGGTCATCGCCGAAACCCACGCGGTCCGTCGTGGGTAGCTCACGCCGCCGCCCAGCGGAATCCAACCGCCTGGCGCCACCGGTTCAATGACCTGCACTGCCTCTCCATACCAGCCGAGCCCGCGACCGATGAGCGGATGACCGAGATCGTCGACCACGATGCTTGTCGGTACGTCTGAGAAGAGTCGCGTGTCGCCGATTGTGCTCCATGCTTTTGCCGTTGGCGACCAAGCCGAGATCAATCCGTTGCTGAATCGGCCGGCGACATACGCCGTACCGTCGCTTGAAAGAGCGGCGGTGGCCACCTCAGCGTTCACCCCTTTGCCGAGCGCAACCCAGCGCTTGCGAACTGGGTTCCACATAGCGGCGTTTGCCGATGCCACACCAGGCGAACCTGCAAACCGGCCGGCGACCAGAAGGTTGCCGCTCGCAGCGTCGAGTGAGAGTGCCCGCACAACGATCCCTTTACCGCTCAGCCCCTTCCCCACCTTCGACCAGAGGCCCGTCTTCAGGTTGAGTTGCGCAAGTCCAACAGCTGCGACGCGGCGAGAGCCCTTGGTGATCGTCGTGAAGTTTCCGGCCACGTAGAGTGTGGTGCGCGCCGCGTCGACGGCAAGAGCAGTAATGGTGGCAACGCGCCCGGCAGAAGTCTTGAACATTGCGAGCGCCTGCCAGGAGCCGCTCCGTGGGTCGCGCACGGCGAGCCCCGCAACGGCTGTGCCTGCAGCCTTTACAAGACCTGCTCCACCAATAACGAGCCGACCATCTGGAAGTTCAACCATGGTCGTGGTGCTACCTGACCAACCGGCTGTCCCACCAAGTGGAATCCAGCGTGCGGTCAAGGCCGCTGCGCTCTCGCTCGGTGTTGGATCACCACAGAAGTCGGCGGGGAGCACGACCGGCGGATCGGGGGGTTCTGGATCACCGCTGTCGGCGGCGGTGAGGCGTGGCACCCCGTTCCCGTCGGGGGCGGGTTGGTCGATGACCTTGATAAGTTCCTGCACCAAATCGTCAGCAAACGAGTTCGTCGTTGGTGACCCGTTTGCCTGCGCGGCGATGGTGATACCTAAGGCCGGAATCCGTTTCAGGGAGCTCGTTACTCCTGAGAATCCGCCGTTGTGCCCGTAACTCCGTAGTTCGCCTAGCCAGGTGCGATCGACCTGTGTCCCGTAGTTGTAGAGCCACGAGTTCCACGTCTGGTACGCGCTGCCATTCATGGCGATGGTTGCCGCACCTTCGGTAAGTCGGTATCCCCAGAAGAGCTCGCCGAAGCGCGCCAGATCGCGCGGCGTTGAGAGCATGTCGCCGGCGCCGCGCAAGATCGTTCCAACCGCCTTGCTTGGCCCCCAGCTCACGAATCCATACGGCTTACCGCCAATGTGCGGCCGCGCGGCCCCAACCTTTGGTCCCCACCCGGTCTCCGTCAGGTTCATCGGCGTGAGTAACAGCTCTTGCACCAGCGTTTTCCACGCAACGCCGGTTGCACGCTCGGCTGCAATCGTCACTAGCGTGAATCCTGAGTTGGAGTACGAGAAGCTGCCAACGCGCGTTGGTGGAAGCAGCCCTTGCACCGCGGTCATCGGTGTCACCTTCGCGTTCTGATTTCGGCTCAGCCAACCCATGCGCGAGTCTTTATCGGTGAGCCAGTCGCTCATCCCCGAGCGGTGGAGCAGCAGTTGGGCGATCGTGACTTCGGGCTTGACCTCAGCCTCGGGCACCAACGTTGCGGCGGGGGTGCTGAGGGGCAGCACGCCGCAGTGATCAAGAAGGAGAGCAACCGCCGCGGTAAACGCCTTGCTGGTGCTGGCGATGGCGAATGGGGTGCTGGCAGTTACGGCGCGCCTGCTCTTGCTGTCGCCGACGCCGGCCACGGCGGTCATGCTGCGGCCGTCATCCCAGCGGATCGCTACAGAGACTCCGAGATGCCGCGCTCGCCGCGCCTTCTGCCAGGCCACCACTTTGGCGTTGAGTGCACTCGCAAGCGTTGGATCGATGGCGCGCCCCGGAGGGAGCGGGACGGGGCGGGCGGCGCAGCTCTTCCAGTCAACAGCCTCGGCGGCCGCCACGGGTGCTGCACTCTGGCCCGAGAGGCTGATCGCGGCGACGAGCAGCGCGATGCAGAGGCGGACGGTGCGGTGCGGCACGGCGGTAGGTGGCATGCAGTGATTCTACCGCTCTACGCTCCGAGGGGGCCGTACAATCGGCGGGGCGAGCCGTGTGGCGCGCACGAACTAGGAGGGCATGGAGATAGTCTCTCGTTCGCGACAATTCACACGTCAGTACGCATGAGCGGCCCGTCACGGGTTGAGCGCCTTCCGCGCGTCACTGGCTACGACGCCGTCCGCGCGGCAGGAAGAAATTTCGAACGATTTTCTTCGCTCCACCAAGGCGATGAAGATGTACGCGACTATCGACAACTGCCGTTGGAGTCGGACCCGCCGCTGCACTCTGCGCTGCGCGCATTTCTTGTTCCCTTCTTCTCTAAGGGATCACTCGCGCCACACCAACCCCACATTGACGCGGATGCGCGTGCGCTCGTCGCTCCGCTCGCGCACGGTGAGCTCGAACTGGTTCGCGGGGTTGGCCTCCCACTTGTGGTGCGCACCATCGCACGGCTTCTCGACCGTGAAGGTGACATTGAAGAGTGGGCTTCATGGGGTCCCTCGGTGTGGGGGGATCACGATGGGCGACGCGACGGTGCGGCGCTGTTCGGATTCCTGGAGCGTGCCGTTGATGAGGGTGCTGCGGGGCGCGGCGGGCGCCTCTTTAACCTCCTTGCGACCACACCGATCAACGGTGTGGCGTTGAGCCGTGAGGAGCAGATCGGCGTCGGTAGCCTACTCCTTGCGGGGGGTCGCGACACGGTGATGAACCTGATCTCCGGAATCGCCTGGATGTTTGCGATGTACCCAGCCCATGCAGACGCCGTGCGAAGCGATGCAACACTGCGGGCAGCGTTCATTGAGGAGACGCTGCGCCTCACCACCCCGCTTGGCCTCATGGAGCGCATTGATCGCGGCGAGGCCGGCGCCGATCCTGCGACGTCGCCGCACGTTGGGCTCGACTTCGCCTCGGCGAATCATGACGCGGCTACCTTCGCCTGCCCCGCTGAACTGCAGCTCGATCGCCCTGCGATCACGCCGCATGTGGCGTTCGGAATCGGGCCGCATGCCTGTGTGGGTGCCCCGCTCGCGCGCATGGAGGCACATGCGGTACTCACCGCACTCTTGGAGGCCGCGCCGAGCGGATGGCAGATCGTTCACTGTGAAGCACAGTACCGAACAGTGGA
>JBILBX010000020.1:0-8737 GCA_044353495.1 Candidatus Limnocylindrus sp.
AAGCGAAGCTCGTGGCAAGAACGGTGGGGAGTGCAGCGAGTCGCGCACGTCACCTTCCGCGCGTGGTCGTCGTGCATGCGAGTGACCCTGCAGTGCAGCCATTCGCCGCTGCGGCAGAGGCGGCAGGACTACAGGTGGCTCGATTCGATGCCTACTCTGAGCGCGAGGTCCTGATCAATGGCGTAAAGGCTGAGCTGCATCTCAGCATGCCTGGTCGGATCAATGCTGCAAATGCTGCTGCGGCGCTCACTCTTGTTGCGGCCTGGGGCCTGCCACTCCCTGCAGCGATCGCTGCGGTCGAGGCAGAGGTCGGACCCCCAGGACGAAGTCAGCTCATCAGCGGCACACAGCCGTTCCGCGTCATCGTCGACTTCGCCCATACGGGTCCATCACTGACGGCGTCGGTGGCGGTGGCGCGCGAACTGTGTGCTCCCGCTGGGCGGCTCCTGCTGGTGACCGGTGCTGCAGGTGAGCGCGACCCCGGTCGACGTACAGCGGTCGGGCAAGCCGCAACCGGTGCGGACTTGGTGTGGATCGCCGACGAAGACCCGCGGGGCGAGGACCCAAACCATATTGCGGAGGAGATCCGAGCGGCGTACCTCGCCGCCACCCCGCGCGCTGGTAGCAGCCTTGAGATCCTTCATGACCGAGCAGCCGCCATTCGTGCCGCGATCAGCGCTGCCCAACCGGGCGACGTCGTGCTTCTGGCGGGGAAGGGGCACGAGCGCACCATTGAACGAGATGGCGTTGACGAAGAGTGGGATGAGGCGGCGACGGCGCAGAGCGTGCTCTCGTCGCTCGGCTATTCTCCAAAACTATGAGCATCGAGCCGCAGCCAGTCGAGAAGTCGCCTCGGGCCAAGCGCCCTGCGGCGGATCCAATCGCCAAGGTCCGAGCACTTGCGCGCCCGGTTGAGTCGCTTCGCGAAGCGCTGCGCGACAAGGTTGCAGCGGGAATCGGTACGCCGGAGGCGGCACGCCTCGTGGATGATGCCTTCCTCTTCGCCGTTGAGGCGCATGGCACGCAGGTGCGCGCCTCGGGCGAGCCCTATGTGACGCACCCCGCTGAGGCAGCGCTGATCCTTGCTGACCTCGGCCTTGATGCTGCAACCCTCGTCGCCGCCCTCCTTCATGACGTTCCAGAGGACACGTCGGTCACCGCTGCTGAGATTGCTGAGCGCTTTGGCGATGAGGTTGGCATCCTCGTTGATGGCGTCACCAAGCTGAGCAAATTCTCTGCAATGAGTGCGGAGGAGCAGCACGCCGAGAACATTCGCAAGATGTTCCTCGCCATGTCCCAAGACATTCGCGTGGTGCTGATCAAGCTCGGCGATCGGCTGCACAACATGCGCACCCTGGCAGCCCTGCCAGCAGAGAAACAGCGTCGTATCGCCAGGCAGACGCTTGAGATCTATGCGCCACTCGCAGAGCGCCTCGGCATCTGGCAGATGAAGTGGGAGCTTGAGGATCTCGCCTTCAAGGCGCTTGAACCTGAGCGGTACCACGAGCTGGCCAGCATGGTGGAGCTGCGACGAGACCTGCGCGCCGACTACGTGGAGCGCGCTATCGCTGTATTGAAGCCAGAGCTTGAACGAGCGGGGATCGCTGCGGAGTTCTCCGGTCGGGCGAAGCACCTCTACTCGATTCATAAGAAGATGGCGCGCCGTTCGAGCGACTTCTCGGAAATTTACGACGTCTATGCGATCCGTGTGATCGTGGAGAACCTGCGTGACTGCTACGCCGCGCTCGGTGCAGTCCACAGCGTCTGGCGACCGATCCCAAATCAGTTCGACGACTACATCGCCGTGCCGAAGAACAATCTCTATCAGAGCCTGCACACGGCTGTGGTCGCACTCGATGGGCGTCCGCTTGAGGTGCAGATTCGCACCCGATCAATGCATGAGGTCGCCGAGGTTGGAATCGCTGCGCACTGGCGCTATAAGGACGGCTCGCAAGCAGATGCCGCCTATGACGCGAAGCTCGCTTGGTTGCGCCAACTGCTCGAGTGGCAGCGCGACGTCACCGATGCCTCCGAGTTCCTTGAGGGTGTTCGACTGGATGTCTTCCAGGATCAGGTCTACGTCTTCACGCCGAAGGGCGATGTGAAGGAGCTTCCCGCCGGCGCGACGCCGCTCGACTTCGCCTACCTCGTACACACCGACATCGGTCACCGCTGTATCGGCGCGAAGGTGAACAACCGACTGGTGCCGCTGGAGTATCGCTTGAAGTCAGGCGACATCATCGAAGTGGTGACGGCGCGGGGGAAGCATGGTCCGAGCCGCGACTGGCTCAATGTCGCCACCACGCGCCAAGCGCGCAACAAGATTCGTCAGTGGTTCAAACATCAGGAGCGCGACGAGAACATTCTGCATGGGCGTGAGTCGCTGGAGCGCGAACTCCGTCGCCTCGCCCGCACCACTCTCGAGTCAATCGGCCGCGATCGCCTTGAGGAGGTCGCGAAGCAGATGAACCAGGGGAGTGTTGATGATCTGTACGCGGCGATTGGCTACGGCGCAATCGGCCCACAGCAGGTGGTCTCACGCCTCGGTGTCGCTTCGGACGACGCGAAGTCACTCTTGCCGCTCAGCACGAGCGCTGCAGCGGTCGCCCCAGCTGAGCGAACTGGTGGGATCCGCGTGAAGGGCGTGCCCGACCTCCTGACGCGATTCGGTCGCTGCTGTCGTCCGCTCCCAGGCGATCCAATCGTCGGCTTCATTACCCGCGGCAAGGGGGTGACCGTACACCTCGCCAGTTGCGACGCCTCAACCTCCGCCCGAGAGGCTTCACGCCTCATTGACGTGGAGTGGGAGATGACGCCGGCCACCACCGAGAGCTATCCAGTAACGATTCGCATTGAGGGGCTCGATCGCACCGGTCTCCTGACGGAGATCACCCAGGTGGTCGCGGAGCAGAAGGTCAACATCTTGTCCGCTACTGTTCAGACAACAGGCCAAACGAATGCGGAGATGTTGATGACCCTTGCTGTCGGATCTATTAGTGAGCTTGCCAGGCTGATGGCGCGGCTTGAGCGCGTCCGCGGCGTGCGCAGCGTCTCGCGGGAGCAGCACCAGTGAGCAGCTTCCAGTCACCGCGCGGCTTACGCGACCTCCTTGAGCCACTCGCCTCTGCGCATGGCTGGGCGACCGATCGTGCTTGGGCCGCGGCAGACGCTGCAGGGTATGCACGTATTGAGTTGCCGATCGCGGAGGAGAGTGCACTCTTCGAACGTGCCGTTGGTGGCACCTCCGACATCGTTTCCAAAGAGCTCTATCGACTAGAGCCTCGTGGTGATGATGCGGTCACCTTGGCGCTCCGACCCGAGGCAACCGCGGGCGCCGTTCGGGCTTATATCCAGCACGGCATGCGCTCCCAGCCGCAGCCTGTACGACTTGCGACAGTGGCGCAACTCTTCCGCTACGACCGACCACAGAAGGGGCGCTATCGCCAGTTCACGCAATTCGACATTGAGGCGATTGGCGATAGCGGACCTGGGATTGACCTTGAGGTCATCGAGCTGGGCGCCGCCTATCTTCGCGATCTCGGTCTCACCGACGTGCAGGTGCACCTGAACTCTGTTGGCTGTACAACCTGCCGACCCACCTACGTTGAAACGTTGCGTGCGCACTTCACGCCCGTCGTGCAAGAGCTGAGCGAGGTGGATCAGTCGCGTCTCGCCACGAACCCGCTGCGCCTCCTTGATTCCAAAGAGCCAGCAACGGTCAAGCGCGCCGCGAGCGCACCCGCCATTACCGATCACCTCTGTGCCGATTGCGCGGCGCACCATGCGGCGGTCACCACTGGCCTGGCAACGATCAGCGTTGCCGTTGTTCCCGCACCGCGGCTCGTTCGCGGGCTCGACTACTACACCCGCACCGCGTGGGAGTACCTCCTTCCGGGGGAGCAGGGTCAGCAGGGGGCGCTCGGCGGCGGCGGTCGCTACGACGGTCTCGTCGAACTACTCGGCGGTACGCCAACCCCTGGGATCGGCTTCGCCATCGGCATTGACCGTGTGGTCCTCGCCCTAGAGGCGCGCGGACTCCTACCAACAGCCGCCGCCGGCCCCACCATTGTCGTTGCGGGAATCGAGCCCGAATCGGTGGCGGAGCGCGTGGCGATCGCTGGCCAACTGCGAGCCGCGGGGGTGAGCGCACGCGCCGACGTCAGCACACGGAAGATTGGGAAGCAGCTCGAGGGAGCCGTGCGCGATGGCGCGTTGGCGGTCATCATCGTCGAGCCAGATGGGCACCTCATCTTGCGAGATCTCGTCAAGGCGAGTCAGGCGGATCCAGCGGAGCGTGGTGGCGTGATCGCCGCGGCACTGCAACTAGTGAAGAACGAGGGATAGCATGACCGACGCAGCAAAGTTGACCACGGGCCTCCGGAGCGATGTCTGCGGCGCACTGCGCCCGAGCGATGTTGGTCGACGAGTGCGCCTCGCCGGTTGGATCCACCGCCGACGCGACCACGGCAGCCTCGTCTTCATCGACCTTCGCGATCGCTACGGCATCGTACAGGTGGTTGTTGACGCCGCCGTCGCCCCCGAAGCCCACGCCGCCCTTACCGACGCGCGCAGCGAGTGGGTGATCGCCGTCGAAGGCACCGTCGCAGCGCGACGCGCAGGCACCGAGAACGAGAAGCTCGCCACTGGCGGCATTGAGGTCGCAGGCGAGAGCGTCACCGTGCTCTCCCAGGCCAAGACGCCACCCTTCTATATCAATGACACCGATGCCCCCGTGGATGAGAGCCTACGACTGAAGTACCGCTACCTCGACCTGCGCCGCGAACCGCTCCGCGATCGAATCCTTCTGCGCAGCGCGATGGTGCAGGCGATTCGTGAAGTGCATCACGAGCACGGCTTTGTAGAGGTAGAGACACCAATCCTCATCAAGTCGACCCCTGAGGGGGCGCGTGACTTCATCGTGCCATCACGACTCCAGCAGGGGAGCGTCTACGCGCTGCCACAGTCGCCGCAGCAGATGAAGCAGCTCCTGATGGTGGCGGGCTTTGACCGCTATTTCCAGATCGCCCGCTGCTTCCGAGATGAGGACCTTCGCGGCGACCGCCAGCCGGAGTTCACCCAGCTCGACATCGAGATGAGCTTCGTGGACGAGGCCAGTGTGCGCGCCTATGTCGAAGCGATGGTGATCGAGGTGACGAAGCGTATTCGACCAGATCGCCCAATTCAGCAGCTGCCACTCCCAACGTTTACGTACGAAGAGGCGATGGAGCGATACGGCTCAGACAAGCCCGACATCCGCTTTGCGATGGAGCTGATTGATCTTGGCGCGGCGCTCCCAGAGAGCACCGGGTTCAAGGTCTTCGATGACACACGCTCAAGCGGTGGGCGTATCCGTGCCATTCGCGTCGCTGGTCGCGGCGGGATCACTCGTTCCGATGTTGATGACCTGACCGAGCGCGCCAAGCGCTACGGCGCGAATGGTCTTGTGTGGATTGCGCTGCAGCCGGATGGTGAGGTTCGCTCGCCGATTGCAAAATTCCTCTCGCCGGAGGCAACCGCCGCGCTCTGGTCTGCAACCGGCGGTAAGGCAACGCATGCCGATGGTGACCTTCTGCTGATCGTCGCTGGTCCAAAGATCCTCTCCGCTGAGGTACTTGGTCGCCTGCGCGTTGAGGTTGCGCTTGAGCTAGGACTCGTCGATCCGGATGTGCTCGCCTTCTGTTGGGTGCACCGCTTCCCGATGTATCAGTGGGAGGCCGAGTCGGGGCGATGGGATGCAACGCACAATCCGTTCTCCGCACCCGTTCCTGAACATCTCAACCTGCTCGCCACGACGTCGGGTGATCTTGCAAAGCGCAGCGAGGACGATCCCGCAGCGGGAGCACTCGCACAGCAGTACGACATTGTGTTGAACGGTTGGGAGCTTGGCGGCGGCTCGATTCGTATTCACGATCGCGCGCTCCTTGAACGCTCCTTCGCACTGATGGGCCACTCGCTCGACGATGCGCGTGCAAAGTTCGGTGCGCTTCTCGATGCCTTTGAGTACGGCGCACCGCCACACGGCGGCATCGCTATCGGCGTTGAGCGTTGGGCGGCGCTCCTCGCTGGTCAGATCAACATTCGCGAAGTGATGGCCTTCCCGAAGACGCAGTCGGGGAGCGATCTCATGCTCGAAGCACCATCGGAACCCGATGCGAAGCAGTGGGCCGAGTTGGGGCTCAGCGTCGCTCCGAAGCCAAACACGTCGCGGAAGTGACGAAGAGCCGACGGTAGCGGAAAACGCGCATGGCCACCACCAAGATCCGCGGTACGGATCTCTATTTCGAAACATACGGTGAGCCAGTCGTAGGTCGCGACCCCGTCCTCTTGATCCACGGCTCGTACATAACGGGGTCCGTTGATTGGGGCGGCGTAGCACCTCGGTTGGCACAGGAGTTCCAGGTGATCGTCCCAGATTGTCGTGGCCACGGGAAAAGCGCCGACCCTGCTGGTCAATACTCGTTTCGCGAGATGGCCGCAGATACGGCCGCACTGATCCGTGCCCTCGGTCACCAGCGAGCCCACGTGATCGGGCACAGCAACGGTGGCAACGTGGCACTCGTCACCTTAATGGAGCACCCCGACGTGGTAGCGAGCTGCGTCCCTCAGGCGGCGAATGCGTATGTGAGTCCAGACCTCGTGGAGCGGATCCCGAAAAAACTGGATCCTGAGCGCGTGCGAGCGGAGGATCCCGACCTAATGCTGGAGATGATTGAGCTCCATTCAGCGCTTCACGGCGAGGATTACTGGGCAACACTCCTTCGTCGAACCGCCGCCGAGATTATCAGCGAACCGAACTACACCGCGCTTGATCTCTCTCACGTCGAGCGACCAACGCTCGTGATTGAAGGTGAGCGCGATGCAACGAATGCCCCCGCGGCGCATGGACGCTTCATGGCGAAGCACATCCCAGGGAGCGAACTCTGGATCCCGGTCGGCGTCGGCCACAACGTACACACCGAGATTCCCGCCGAGTGGTGTGAGCGCGTGATTGACTTTCTCCGCCGAGCCTCCGTTCGTACGCGCGACTGAGAATGGTCGCGATGCGCGTACAGGTCGTCCGTCTCCAGCTGCAGAATCCGTGGAGAATCGCGCACGGTGTCTCCACTGAGCGCTCCACGGTGATCGTTGAACGCAACGGTGGGTACGGCGAGGCGGCGATCGTTCCTTATCTTGGTGAGTCAAGCGCCGAGATACTTGCCGCAATTGACTCGCTTGGCTTGAACAACGTCAATGATCAAGATGCTGAAGTGCGAGGCGATGTGACCAGACCACTCGCCTCACGCGGGGCGCAGTGTGCGCTTGATCTCGCCTCTCTTGATGCTGAAGCGCAGATTCGGGGGGAACCGCTCTGGAAGGTCCTCGGAGTGAATGCAGCAGCTCCGATTGAGACGTCGTTCACCATTGCAATGGACACCCCAGATGAGATGGCGGCTCGGGCACGCGCAGCGGACGCGTCGATCCTCAAACTTAAGATGGGGGGAGTAGACGATGAGGCGTGCGTCGAAGCTGTTCGAGGTGTCACGAACGCTAGGCTGTGGCTCGATGCAAACGGAGGGTGGAGTCGCGAACAGGCAGCATTCCTTATTCCCCGCCTTACTCGATTCAAGATCGAACTAGTCGAACAGCCACTCACGGCCAAAGATCGTGATGGGTTCGCGTGGCTTCGTGCGCAGCATGTCGGCGTGCCGATCTTCGCCGACGAGAGTGTGAGCCAGATGAAGGACATTGACTCGCTGGCAGATAGCGTAGACGGCGTCGTCATCAAGCTGCGCAAGTTTGGTGGTGTTCGACCCGCACTTGCGGCGATTGAACGGGCCCGTACCCTTGGTTTGCGAACGATGATGGGGTGCATGATCGAAAGTTCGCTCGCTGTCACTGCGGCGGCGCATCTTGCCCTGCGCTGCGACCTCGCCGACCTGGACGCACCGTTGTTGATTCGCAACGATCCATTCAGCGGACTGACGTACCACGGATCAGCCGTTCACCTGCCATCAGGAGCCGGTATCGGTGCCGTTCCGCGCGGATAGAGCTAGGAGGCGTCGCCGCCGCGTTGCTCCCATGGATCTACGGCGTTGGTATCCGCAGGTGGCGCTTCGTATGCGAGTGCGGCACGGCCATCAGAGGGGCTAATCGCACCCTCATCGCCGCACTCCAACTGCACCTCTGTTCCCCCGGAGCCCTCAATCGGCGTCAGACGAATCGGACCCGCTTCACCATTCCATGAAGCGACAAGTACTCGCTCGCCCTCTCGGCCATGCGCTGCAATAAGTGCCGTGATTGTCTCGGGGTCAACGCCGGCGTGGCTCAGCGGGAGGGTGATGACGGCCGTTGTGCCTGCGACTTCGCTCAGCGCATCGGCGGCAACTGCGCTGAACTCACCCGTGGAGGTGACACGGCTCAAGGTTGGGGCGACTTCGCCCGTCGAAAGACCCGAGATTAGGATCGGATGTGCACCGCCCGACCAGGCGGCCTCAACCAGTCGCGAGAGCTCTGGGCGGGCAACCCCAGGGGCAGTCGGGGCCCCTGAAACGGCGATGTGTGCTGCGACAGTCATGCCCAAAGTATACGGGTCGGCGAAGCGTGCGAGAATCTCCCGATGACCACAGCAAATCCACCCGCAGGTCTCGTCGCGCAAACCGGCATTCGTACGGTCGGCATCGTCGCGCACGTTGACCATGGCAAGACCACCCTGGTCGACAGCCTCCTCCGCCAGAACGGCGCTTTCCGGGCCAATGAA
>JBILBX010000021.1:0-8731 GCA_044353495.1 Candidatus Limnocylindrus sp.
CGGTGAGCCGACTCCTCTCAACCCTCGAGCGCCGCGGCCTCGTTGAGCAGGATCGCGAGACCGGCCACTTCCGCCTCGGCGTTGGCATCATTCGACTCGCGCAATCAGCCGAGCGCACCCTCGACCTGCGCGCGATCGCCCTCCCCGAGATGGAGGCGCTTGCGAAGGCAACCCACGAGACGGTCAGCCTGGAAGTGTTTGATGGTGTCGCCGCCGCGGTAGCTATCTGCCAGATCGACGGGCCGAACCTCACGCCAATGCCCGACATCACGGGTCGCCCTGTTGCCATGCACGCCATCGCCTCGGGGAAGGTGCTCCTCGCCTCGCTCCCAGAGCGCACCGTTCTCTCTATTGCACGACGCGGTTTGGTTCGCTATACGCCACGCACCATCACCGATCCGCGAGCGCTCCTCGAAGAGCTCGCTACGATTCGCCGCCGCGGCTACGCCGTAGCGATCGGCGAGTGGGACGATCGCATCACCGCAGCCGCCGTGCCGATCTGTGATGCGCGCGGCACCGTCATCGCGACCGTTGTCGTGTGGGGCGCCGCTACCCGAGTCACTCCTGGCACTCTTCCTGCACTGGTGACTGCGGCGCGAGACGCCGCCCAGCAGATCAGCACGAAGTTGGGCTGGAGTGGCAACCAGCGCCGTGCCGGCATCGTGCCGCACCTCAAGGACGACGATGTGGAGGAGCAAGAGCACGAGGTAGCCGACGACGAAGAGGCCGCTGGATAGTGAGCGGCGCGCCAGAGCAGCACGGCATCGAAACCTTTCAGGCTGAGGGCCTCTCCTTTCCACCCGACGCGGCAACCGCCGCCGCAGCCAACGCCCAGGCTGAACTCTATGAGCGCGCCGCCGCCGACCCGGTTGCCTTCTGGGCCGAGCAGGCACGCGAACTCCTCACCTGGCGGAAACCATTCACGAAAACGTTGGAGTGGGAGCTCCCATTTGCGAAGTGGTTCGATGATGGCGAACTGAACGTTTCGGAGAACTGCGTCGATCGCCACGTTGCCGCCGGTCGCGGTGAGAAGGTGGCCTTCCACTGGATCGGCGAGCCGGGCGACCGCCGCACCGTTACCTACAACGACCTACTGCGCGAGGTACAGAAGACCGCCAACGCGCTGAAGGCGCTTGGTGTAACCAAAGGCGACCGCGTCGCGATCTACATGCCAATGGTTCCCGAGGTGGCGATCGCCATGCTCGCCTGCGCCCGACTCGGCGCTGCACATAGCGTGGTCTTTAGCGGCTTCCCCGCCAATGCGCTCGCCGATCGCATCAACGACGCCACGGCGAAGGTCCTGATCACCGCCGACGGCGGGTATCGCAAGGGGAACTTCTTTGAGTTGAAGCCGATCGCCGACGAGGCGCTGAAGAGCACCCCATCGATTACTGGTGTTCTGGTTTACCAGCGCCGTCAACCGGGCACCACGGGCACCACGGCGATGCAGGCGGATCGCGATCACTGGTGGCACGAGTTTGTCCCAGGCCAGGCGGCTGAGTGCCCGGCCGATCCAATGCCCGCAGAACAGCTGCTCTACCTGCTCTACACCAGCGGCACGACGGCGAAGCCGAAGGGGATCATGCACACAAGCGCCGGCTATCTGCTCGGTGCAACCTTCACGCATCGCGCCGTCTTCGACATCAAGCCCGACGATGTCTACTGGTGCGCCGCCGACGTTGGCTGGGTGACTGGTCACAGCTACATCGTCTACGGCCCGCTGAGCAACGGCGCGACACAGGTGATGTACGAGGGGACTCCCGACACGCCCGCGTGGGATCGCTGGTGGTCAATCGTCGAAGAGTTGAAGGTCACGATTCTCTACTGCGCACCAACCGCGATTCGCGCCTTTATGCGCCAAGGCGACGAGCATCCGAAGGGGCACGACCTCAGCTCGCTACGACTCCTCGGCTCTGTTGGTGAGCCGATCAACCCTGAGGCGTGGCTCTGGTATCGCGAACTGATCGGCGGCAACCGCACCCCCATCGTCGACACCTGGTGGCAGACCGAGACCGGCTCGATTCTAATCAGCCCACTCCCTGGCGTCACCACCACCAAGCCTGGCTCCGCCACCTTCCCGCTCCCTGGCATCTCGGCCGATGTCGTTGATGACTCTGGGAAGAGCGTGCCGCTCGGCTCAGGCGGCTACCTCACCCTCACCAAGCCGTGGCCGTCGATGCTGCGGGGCATCTGGGGCGACCCAGAGCGCTTCAAAGAGACCTACTGGAGCCGATTCCCCGGTTCGTACTTTGCGGGCGATGGGGCCCGCCGTGACACGGAGGGCTACTACTGGCTACTTGGGCGGGTGGACGATGTGATGAACGTCTCCGCGCACCGCATCAGCACGATTGAGGTCGAATCCGCACTCGTCGACCACCACTCCGTCGCCGAGGCCGCAGTGGTGGGGAAGAGTGATCCACTCACCGGACAGGCGATCGTTGGCTTCGTGATTCTGAAGAAGGGGGCTGAACCGTCACCGGCCCTCCTTGAAGAGTTGCGGGCCCACGTGGGGAAGAGCATTGGCGCGATTGCCAAGCCGAAGCATCTTGAGTTTGTGCCGGAGCTCCCCAAGACCCGTTCGGGAAAGATCATGCGGCGCCTCTTGCGCGACATTGCCGAGGGTCGCAATCTTGGCGACGTCACCACCCTGGCCGACTCAGCCATCGTTGAGGTGATTCGCGCGAACACAGGCGCCGCCGACGAGTAGGTCGGACTTTTCCACACTCGCGGCCTAAACCACCAGATCGGTGGACAACTCTCTCTCAGCAACCCGATAAGTCGTTGATAAGTCTCTTCTGCTCGTCGCTCCCGACCGCGATGCTACTCGTAGCCCGAAGGGGCCAGCGGTGAACCCGCCGACCGAGCAATCGGCCAGGCGGCACGAACTGTGGCGATGACGGGATCGAACCGACAGGCAACTGACGGTGCTGGTGAATGACCACCAAAGCGCGGGGCAACTCGCAGCGGCGGAGCGGAGGGTCACCTGGGAGCTTCGGCTTTACGGCTGGAGCGACTCGATCCGATCTCACAGCGGAGGGGAACCGGCGTGCAAGCGTCGCCCCCAACATCGGATGGCCTCTCGGGTGATTTCTTTCCCCTACGGACTCGCGCTCTCTGGCGCGCCGCTCTCTGGCGCGCTCGGCGATGCGTCAGGACTGATCGATGGTGAATCCGATGGAGATGGAGAATCCGACGGACTTGGTGAAGGCGTTGCCACCACAGGGAACGCGCTCGCAATCACGTTGCGAATCTTGGCGATCGTTGCTGGGGTGAGGTAGGCCGGGTAGGCGCTTGGGGCGAAGCGGTAGAGGCGCACTGGCGCCGTTGCCGCACGCGAGAAGAGATCCACCAGATTCGGCAGGGAGCTGCGCGGCAGATCCGTCCACACGTACCCCTTCGCCGCGGCTGCGAGTGCCGGCGCGTTCAAGATCGTTGCCGCGCCAAGTTGGTCACGGATCGCGAGCAAGAGTGCCTGCTGTCGTCGCATGCGGCCATAGTCGGAATCTTGGTGGCGGCTCCGCGCATAGGCGAGTGCGAGCCGCCCATCGAAGTGTTGCAGCCCAGAGGCAATACGCAGCTGGATCGAGCCGAGCACTGGGTCCGGATAGTTCTTGTCGTAGATCGGCTCCGTGACGTTCATGTCGATACCGCCCATTGTATCCACCACCTTGATGACGCCCCAAAGATCGGCAACGAGTACGGCATCAATCGGACGTTGTGTGAGCTCCGAGATAGTGGCGCGTACCGCGGCGATTCCCGAGACGCTCCCCTCGCCAGGCCAGAGCTGCGGATAGTAGAAGGTGGCATCGGTATAGAGCTCGTTCAAGAGTTTCTTGAAGCAGCCGCATGGGCTCGCGTTTCGGGCGGCACCAGGGGGGAGCGGCACGTTCACCATATTGCGCGGGAAGCCGAACATCGCCACGCGCCCAGTAGCGACATCAACCTCAACGAGCAGCATCACATCCATGCGTCGACTCCATCGATCAGCGCCCGCGTCGGAGCCGAGCAGCAGCAGATCAAACTTTCCGTCATCACCCCACGGGATTGCTCCGGGCCGTGCCCACGGCGTAGTGACAGTGAGCGAGGGGAGGGTCCCAGTACCGCCACCGCGGGGCGGCACGGTTCCAGGACTGGCGGCGATCGAGCTGCCAGGAGATGGCGAGCCATCTGTCGAGTCTGTGTTGGGGGCACTCGGCTCCGGGCTTGGCGAAACTTCGGCGAACGTTTCATTCAGGAGTTCGTCAAACGCGATCAGCGAGCGACCAACGGCAATGTGCGGCGCCACGATGAGGAGGAGTGCCGCGATCACCACCACAGCACGGTCACGTGTTGGCAGCCGCGACCCACGCACGACGTGTGCCGTTGCGCCAAGACGCCATCCGCCGATGACGAGGTTCAACAGCCCAAGCGCAAGGAGCGCTCCCGGAGTGACCAAAATGATGAGGAGCTGTGTTGTGCCGCCGACTAGCGCTACGAGGAGTGCTGCAGCGAGGAGGGAGAGGAGCGGTGCAGCGAAGAGCACTGCCTGTCGACGATTGCCACGGAGCCAGTGCCCCGCACCAGTGAGCAGCGTGGTCAGTAGAGCGGCACGCACGGGTGAGATTGCGGTGCGGGTCCGATTGGGGCTGGCAGGCTTCACCCCCTCATCCTCCCCGATCCTGGGGAGTTGTGGGGGATCTTCAGTTATTCGGCGACTGGGAGCGCGCGGCCCTTCGCCTTCGCTTCGGCCGCCTTGGCCGCCCATGCGCCGAGAACCTCATCCTTGTGCGGTCGAATTGGGCAGTGGCCATCCTTATTGCCCGCCTCGTCGCAGTAGCCGAGCGGCACACACTTGGGTGCCAAGAAGCTGCCGAGGAACGGGCTCACCGCAAACACCTCGTGGCGGATCAGCTGGAAGAGGCGGCGGATCTCCCACTGCGCCATGGTGCAGAGGCGGAGTCCCGACATATGGATGAGTGCACGCAGGTTGACCGTCATGATCAGGTTAGTGCGCGTTGCGTTCGGGAAGACGAAGCGTGCATCTTCGGCGGGGATGCCTGCCGAAACGAGGTCGCCGTAGAGGCCGAGCGCACCCTGGGTTGCCTCTTCAAATCGCGCACGCACGGTTTCATCGGCTTCGGCGACAGAGCCAGGGAGCATCGTTGCCGCCTTCTTGAAGGTGACGTAGCGCTGCGACTGCTGATCAAAGGCGACACCGGCACGGTGCCGAACGAGCTGGTGGCTGAGCGTTCGGGTGACGCCGGTGATTGCGAAGGTGAAGACGATGTGCTCAATGGTGCTGCCGTGGCCCGACTCAATGACGCGGCTGACCAGCTCGCGCTGCTTCGCTGGATCAATCTCGCCTGCCTCAGCGCGGCGATAAATCTCCTCTGGCGGCAGCTCGGAGTAGCAGGTGCGGCAGGCGGTGTAGATGATCGGCACATAGGAGCGCTCGACGATCTCGCGATCGGGGAAGAGCATCGTCGCCTTCATCCCAAGGTCGTGACGACCTGGGTTCTTTGGGATTCCGCTCTTCTGCTTCTCGCTCATCTCAGTAGTAGTCCGAGCAGGAGAGGAAGTAGCCGCACTCGCAGATCATCTTGCATTTGCGATCAATCATCTGCGCGCCGCAGTTGGCGCAGCAGGTCATCACCAGGCCAGGATCAATCTCAGCCAAGGGCGTTGGCGCCACCGACACCGTGGCGTTTTCGTCACTTGTCGGGGCTGGAGCGGGCTGATTCAACATCTGCAAGATCCTACCGCTCCGCGGAGGAGGGTGCGGGGTGCGATGCCTCCCAAGGAGCCCCAAGGCCAAGTCGCTCCCCGATCAGCATGCGGGCCTCAGCGAGAACCATGCTGGTGGGGGTGCCGCTCGGCAGAACGTGCACGACAGCAAGGTCGGCGGGGCCAACTACCAGACGGCGTCGCACGAGATCGACGAGCTCTACCCAGGCGTCGCCAACCAACAGGAGTGGTCGGGCGTCGCTCACCTGCAGCAGGTTCCACGCAACGGCGATCTCGGCGAGGGTGCCGATGCCGCCATCAAGGCCAATGAGCAAGTCTGCCTCGGAGAAGAGGCGCAACCGGTCGAAGAGATCGGCAGAATCGATGCGACGCGTGACCGCCTCATTGGCTTCCAGGCCATCCCATGAGGTGACGGTGTATCCAAGCACCTCGCCACCCTTTGATGCGGCGCCGCGGGAGGCGGCGCCCATGATCCCCTCATAGCCGCCAGTGGCAACGGTGAAGCCGGCCTCAGCGAGTGCTGCTCCAAGGTTGAAGGCGGCGACCCAGCGTGGATCGCTCTCAGGGAGGCGCGCGGAACCGTAGACGCCCACGATGTGGCACTCAGTCATTACAGCGCGTGCCTTCGGGAGGGAGCGTGCCGCTCACCAAGAAGGTGATGGCGGCATCGTCAATGCAGGCGCTCTTCCCGCCAACGCCCGTGTGCCCCTCGCCAACGAACGTCAGCAGGTGGCCGCTCTCAAGCAGGTCTGCCATGCGCTCGGACCAGGCATACGGGGCTGCAGGATCCCCGGTGGTACCCACCACCAAGATCGGCGCAGCGCCAGCGCCGTTTATAAGGGCTGGTAGCGGGTCGGCACTCGTATACGGCCATACGCCACAGAGGAGGCCACTGGAGGCGTGACGTGCGGCGAAGTCTGGCGCGTGGCTGACGAACTTCTCGTAGATCGCCTTGTAGCGCGCAATTGACGGCGTCGTTGGCGAATCAATACAGCTAATCGCTGGGAAGGCCTCCATGAGGTTGGACTTGTACGTTCCGTCCTCCGCGCGATCCATGTACGCGTCGGCGAGGAGGCTCAACAGGTATCCATCGCCCTCGCTCGCGCCTGCGAGCCCCTGGACGGCGTAGTCCCAGTAGTCGCGGTAGTAGAGCGTCATGACCACGCCGGTCCATGCGAGTGACGAGTTCAACGAGCGCCCATCTTCGAGCTCAATTGGGCGGTCATCGAGGTTGTTCATCAGCGCATCGAACGCGGCGCGCGATGAGCCACCGCCAAACGGGCAGGCGGTATCGGCATCGCACCAGGCGAAGAGACGATTGAGCGCACCCTGAAGGGAGACACCCTGCTCGCCGGACTCAGACTCATCGGTTGGCGCTATGTTGACGGCGCCGTCAAGAATCAGGTTGCCAGTTGAAGCGGGGAAGAGGGTTGCATAGACCGCACCGAGAGCGGTGCCGTAGCTGAAGCCGAGATAATCCAGCTTCGGCACGCCAAGTCCAACGCGAATACTCTCCATGTCGCGCGCCGATGCGGTGGTGCCGATATAGGCGAGCATCTCGCCGGTGCCCGCCTTGCACTTGTCGGCGAACCACTGCGCGTCATTGAGTGCGCCTTGCCAATCAGTTGCGGTCGGCTGACTGGAAATCCTTGGCGTTGCGGCATAGTCGTCCATCTCAGAGTCGCTGAGGCACTCGACGGGCGCACTGCGATTGACGCCGCGCGGATCCCACGAGACGAGGTCGAAGCGATTACCGATTTCGGCTGGCACCCCGCCGCGTCCCGATTCAGCAAGGATGTTGATCCCCGATGCGCCAGGGCCGCCAAAGTTCAGAAGGAGCGGGCCAACCTTGTTTGTCTGGTCGGCGGCCGGGAGGAGGGCGACGGCAAGTTCAATCGTCGGCCCATCAGGGGTCAGGTAGTCGCGCGGCACGGTGATCGTGGCGCAGAGAAGTTCTGGGTTGCCGCCAGTAACAGGATCGGTGACGGGGCAGCTCTGCCAGTCAATGGTGCCGCTCGGAACGAAGCTGGCGGTCGGGCTCGGTGAGCTGCTGACTAGATCTCCACAGGCACTGGTTGCAAGGGCGACGGCGAGGAGCGCGACGATCGCGAGACGGGTGCGGCTCTCTGTGACGTTGCGCATCGGTGGCCTCCTCTTTGCTTCGCCTCTTTGTTCAGTTGTAGCAGAACGCCCCAGCCGCCAAAGGCGACCGGGGCGTGGCCTGCACGAGGTTCCGCGTTTGATCAGCTGCAGCCGCTCGTCGTGCCGCAGGTCATGCACTTGTAGCAGGCTGCATTGCGCACCATGATCGCGCCGCACTCCATGCACGCAGGTGCATCGGACTGGTTCTGGAATCCGAGTCCAGCGACTGCCAGCACACCACCCGTGGCCGCTGGTGCGGCTGGGGCAGCTACTGGTGCTGGGGTGGTAATCGCTACGGGAGCCGAGACCGACCCCGTTGCGCTACCGCCCTTGCCGCAGGTGCAGTTCGGTCCGCACGACTCCACCGCACCCACGCGAACCGTGGCTGGGAGTGCGCCGAGGACCGGACCACCATCGGTGCGCTCCTGCAGGCCGAGGATCTCGCGATCGCCGGCTGGCAGGAAGCGGCTTCCGAGGTAACGGAAGACGTAGTCCACGATCGACTTCGCCAGTGGGATCTCGGCGTTGCCGGTGAATCCGCTTGGCTCGAATCGCACGTGAGCGAACTTGTTGACCAGGTCACGGAGTGGCACGCCGTACTGCAGTGCCACGCTGACTGAGGTCGCGAAGCTGTCGACGAGGCCGCTCACGGTGGAGCCCTCCTTCGCCATCTTCAAGAAGATCTCGCCCGGCTGACCATCTTCGTAGAGACCGACAGTGAGGTAACCCTCCTGCCCGGCGATCTCGAAGCGATGGGTGATTGCCGTGCGCTCCTTTGGCAGGCGTCGTCGCGCTGCACCGGCACCAGGCAAGATCGCAGAGGCGACTTCGGCGATTGCCGCTTCGTCCTTCTTCTTGCTGGTGT
>JBILBX010000129.1:0-2688 GCA_044353495.1 Candidatus Limnocylindrus sp.
AACCGGGTGCCCCATCCGGCAACGGGGAGAACTGCGGTGCGGATCTTCATTGGGGCCTCCGTGCGGTGCTGGAGTTCAGGATACCAGTCACCCCTCGCGGCGAACCAACCTGAGCAGCGCCCGGACCGGTCGGCCAAGAAGCGGGAGGCGCACCTCGCGCGCCGCTTCCACACTTGCCAAGAACCCAGCGAGGAGGAGGATCGCCCCGATGAGCTTCCCCACCTGATACCCCTCGGTGGAGCCGGCGCGATTCAGCGTGTCGGTAAGGCTCGGCACGAAGGCGCCTAGTGCGATGAGCGCCGTTGCTGGAACACGACGATTGAGTGTTCCAGCGCGCCAGGACCGCCAGGCGTCCGGAATGCTGCGCACAAAGTTCACGGTGAGCGCCACGGGGGCGATCGCGAGATTGAAGAGCAGTTCATCACCACGCTGGTCTGGATCGCTTGAGTATGGGAGCACGCGACGCTTTGGCATGAAAACGTAGATCGAGAAGAGGGCGCCCGTCAGCAGTGCTAGCCCGCCGCTCACATTGAGGATCGGCGTGAGAAGACGGAGTGAAGGCGGGAGTAGCAGCGCGATCGGCGCGCCGGTTGCGGGATCTGTCGCCCATCCAGGGGCTGGCAGATCGGCGATCACCACGAGTGGTACTGCAATCACACTCAGGGTCGCGGTCAGCACGATTGCAATTCGCGCCCACCGAACGTCACCCATATACGAGAGCCAACCGATCGCAATCGCGGCACCCCAGGCGGTAAGCGCGTAGAGCAACGCGGTTGGTCCTGCCGATGGATCCTCTAGTCGGCGTGCAACCAGAATCGTAAAGAGACCCGAGAGCGCGAGGCAGAGCGCATACCAGTATCCGAATCGTGTTTTTGCCAACAACAAAATGGTGCCAGCGCCGAGCCAGCCTGCGGTCCATACCGCGCCGAAGAGATACCAGACGCGGTAGATCGGTTCGCTCCAGCCGATAGCCGCGGCGAGCGCCTCAGCGCCTGCCGCAATAGAGAAAGCAATCGCACCAACTCCCCACGCCAACTGATATGTGCCGCGACGCGTTCGATACTGATCAAAGAGAAGGGCGGCGAAGAGAAGAGCTAAGAGCGCGGTGAGCGCTGGGATGAGCGTTGTCACGCTGGTTCCGGCTTACGCCGGCAGGAACTCGTGAGCATCGTGATGCAGACCATCGCAGAGTCCGAGCTCAGCCCCAGCGCCCTGCGGCAGCCGGATCGGTCGCATGATCTCGCGCACGCCACTGCGATTGCAGCGGAGCCGCCCACGTGCCGCCATCCAGCGCGACGGGCAGGCGGGGTCGGTGCAGAACTGGAATGGCCCAGGATTGATAGGTGAGGCTTCACCAAACGAGGGGGCAACCTCAGTTGCGGTGGTGTCGAGCACGCTGATACGGAACGGGGTCCCTTCGATTTGTGCAGAGCAACCGTCGCAGCGCGCGGCACTATTCTCAGCGATGATTGTGGGGATGCGGATGCCGTTCACTTCCATAGTGCCTCTGATCGTACCCGAGCCCGCCGCGCCTTGGCGCCGCGCCCTGCCCATCACCCTCGTCGTGGCGCTGCTTGCCGCTGGGTGCGGGCCAGCGGGCGACCCGACAGACCCAGCCGCAGAGGTCAGGGGTGACGGGAAGCTGCAGGAGCTCTTGATCCGCCATGACTCTCGCGACCCTGCCTATCGCCTTGAGGGCGGTGCGGTGGAGGTTGGTGCGACGGTCGTCCTCCATGTGCGCACCGGAACCGACGACGCCGTCACCGTTGCGCTCTCGGTCGCCACGCCATTCGGCGGCTCCGCAACGAAGAGCCCCGCCACCCGTGTCGCGCGCGGCGTTCCCTGCTCCGAGGTTAACAAGAGTAATCGTGGGGCAAGCGCCGAACTTGCGAGCCTCCTCGCCCCTGACCCCGTTCTTGATCCTGCGAACGAGCTCACGGAGGCTCGCTGCGATCTCTGGCAGGCCAGCATCGAGGTTGGTACAGAACCAACAGCCATCGGCTATCACTTTGTCATTGCCGACGGTTCCGCTGCGGTCAAGCTCTCTGATGACAACGTCAACGACCAGGGCCTTGGGAGCACATCAGTCGCCAACGTGGGTGGCGACTGGGCGATCGTTGTCTCGCCAAAGGGGTTCACCGCCAGTCCGCTCCTGAGTGGATCTGTTGTCTATCAGATCTTCCCCGACCGCTTTGCAAACGCAAACCCGTTGAACGATGGCGGCGCGCAGCCGCGCTACAAGGGGGTTGCCTCAATCATCCCGTGGAACACGATTCCCGCAACGCCGCCTAAGGGTGAAGATTTTTATGGTGGCGACCTTGATGGTATTCGCCTTCGACTTCCGCACCTCGTCTCCATCGGCGTAAACACGATCTACCTCAACCCAGTCTTTGATGCGAACTCTAACCATCGATATGACGGCAATGATTTCCTGCAGGTTGACGAACGACTTGGTGGAAACGCGGCGCTGCAACGCCTCTTGTCCGCCGCACAGAAGCTCAACATTGCCGTGATCCTTGATGGCGTCTTCAACCACGTCAGCTCTGATTCGCCGATCTTTGATCGCTACGGTCGATGGCCAACAGTCGGTGCCTGCGAGTCGGTTGACTCGCCGTATCGCGACTGGTTCATCTGGACGAAGGCCGCGGGAGCCAAGGGGCCATGCGCAGGCGCGACGGGCCCAAACAC
>JBILBX010000130.1:0-2681 GCA_044353495.1 Candidatus Limnocylindrus sp.
GATCCGCATCTTCCCCGACAAGCCAATCACCAAGAAGCCTGCAGAAACCCGCATGGGTTCCGGTAAGGGCGCTCCAGACCAGTGGGTCGCCGTGGTCAAGCCAGGGCGCATCCTCTTCGAGATCGCTGGCGTCACGCGACCAGAGGCTGTTGAGGCATTCCGCCTCGCCGGCATGAAGCTCCCTGTGAGCACGGTCATCGTGGAACGTTCGGCCGACCTCGGCGAGGTGGTCTTCGGCAAAAAGTTCCTCCAGAAGGTCGCCCTCGGCGTCCCAACGACAGATGAGGCCCCAGCAGCCGCCGGCGCTGCTCCAAAGGAGCCTGAACTCGTGAAGCCAGCGAAGCCTGCGAAGGAGGACGAGGCATGATTGAGATCGCCCAGGTCCGCAACATGACTGATGCTGAGTTGGTCCAGGCAATCGCTGATGCGAAGCGCGACCTTTGGCAGGCTCGATTCGAGCTGTCGACCCGTCAGTTGAAGGACACGAGTGTCGTAAACAAGACGCGTAAGACCATCGCGCGCCTGCTGATGGTCCTGGCCGAGCGCCAGGCCGCACAGAAGGCATAGGGGGAGTTATGAGCGAGCAGCATCTAGGAAAGCGCAAGACACAGACCGGCCGTGTTGTCAGCGATAAGGGTGACAAGACGATCGTGATCTCTGTGGAGCGCCTCGCGCAGCACCCTATCTACAAGCGCGTCATCCGTCGCACCGCACGATTCATGGCGCACGACGAGCTCAACGACGCCAAGGTCGGGGACCTTGTCACCGTTGAAGAGTCTCGACCACTCAGCGCCCGCAAGCGCTGGACTCTGGTCAAGGTTGTAAAGCGCGGCGAGTCGCAGGAGGGGGCACTGTGATTCAGACCGGTACCCGTCTCCGCGTCGCAGACAACTCCGGCGCAAAGGTGATTGAGTGCTTCCGCATCCTCGGTCGCGGTCGTGCAACCACCGCGTTCGTTGGCGACGTGATCGTCGCGGCAGTGAAGCAAGCGACACCAAACGCGGGCGTGAAGAAGGGCGATGTCGTGAAGGCAGTTGTCGTTCGTACCGTGAAGGAGATCTCGCGACCTGATGGCAGCGTGATCCGCTTCGACGAGAACGCCGCCGTGCTGATCGCCGCTGACGGCAACCCACGAGGTACCCGTATCTTTGGGCCAGTTGCGCGCGAGCTGCGCGACAAGGACTACATGAAGATCATTTCACTCGCGCCGGAGGTGCTCTAATGCGTTCGATTTACGAGACGACCACAGAGATCCGCGTGGGCGACACCGTTTCCGTGCTCAGCGGCAAGGATGCAGGGAAGCGTGGCAGCGTTGAGCGCCTCGTGGCTCCAGGCAAGGTTGTCGTGACCGGCCTCAACATCGCGAAGAAGCACCAGAAGCCACGCCAGAAGATGGCGAACGGCTCACAGGCGCCAACGGTTGAGCCTGGCGGGATCATCGAGGTGGCCATGCCACTCGCCCTTGCCAAGGTTGCTGTGGTCTGCCCAAAGTGCGACCGACCGATTCGCCTGAAGGCAGGCCGAACCGCCGACGGAAAGAAGCAGCGCCTCTGTGGCCGCTGCGGCACCGTCATCGGCGGCAAGAAGGAGGCTGCCAAGTGAGCGAGCTGAAGCAGCGCTATACAACTGAAGTGATTCCGGCCCTGAAGAGCGAGTTCGGCTACACGAACGCGATGGAGGTGCCACGCCTCGAGAAGATCGTGGTCAACATCGGCCTCGGTGAGGCACTGACGAACGCCAAGGCGGTCGATGCGGCCGTGGGCGATCTCGCCCTCATCACCGGCCAGCGAGCGATTGTCACCAAGGCGAAGAAGTCCATCGCGACCTTCAAGGTCCGCGAGGGGAACCCAATCGGCGCGAAGGTCACCCTTCGAGGCGAGCGCATGTGGGACTTCCTTGAGCGACTGACCCGCGTCGCCCTGCCACGAATCCGCGACTTCCGCGGCGTGTCGGGCAAGTCTTTCGATGGCCGCGGCAACTACACCCTGGGCATGAAGGAGCAGCTCTCCTTCCCTGAGGTGGAGTTCGACAAGATCGACCGACTTCGAGGTCTCGAGGTCACAATCGTAACGACGGCAAAGAGCGATGAGGAGTCTAAGAAGCTCCTCTCCATGCTCGGCATGCCGTTCGCGAACTGAGGGGGCTGAGATGGCGAAGAAGTCGTTGGTACTCAAGTCGGCAGCGCCGGCAAAGTTTTCTACGCGGAAGTACAGCCGTTGCGCCCTCTGTGGGCGTCCACGTGCATTCATCCGCCGATTCGGCCTCTGCCGAATCTGTTTCCGAGAGCGTGCCCTGGTCGGAATGATCCCGGGCGTCACGAAGTCGAGTTGGTGAGAATATGAACGTCACTGATCCAATTGCAGACATGCTCACTCGCATCCGGAACGCGTCGCGCGCCCGGCATGCCGAGGTGCTCGTCCCAGCCTCCAAGCTGAAGCTTCAGATGGCCCGCATCCTCGTGGATGAGGGGTTCGTCGCCTCCTTCGTGGAGACGAAGAAGGGCCCAGAGAACTACCTCCAGGTCACCCTGAAGTATGTCGACGGCAAGGTGCCGGTCGTCTCAGGCCTCAAGCGCATCAGCAAGCCTGGCCTAAGGGTTTATGCTGGTAAGACAGAGATTCCGCGCGTGCTCGGCGGCCTCGGTGTTGTCATCTTGAGCACATCAAAGGGGATCATGACCG
>JBILBX010000022.1:0-8685 GCA_044353495.1 Candidatus Limnocylindrus sp.
CGCCCCTCGGCGACCAGCTTCTCGACGATGGCGTCGCTCACTGCAATGAGACGATTGATCTTGGGGGTGATGCGCTGGAGGAGCTCACGGTCCGCAGGAGAACGGAATCGACTCGAGTGCACGGTCGAGACCATGTAGGGGCGGTGCCCGGTGCGCTGCTCGACGATATCGAGCGCTGCCACACCCACCACCTCGGCACGGTACATGTGGGCATGGAGGACTTGGGCGCTCAGGGCGATTAGTCGGTCGGCCAACAGTTCAGCGGAGCGCTGGTCACTCGGCTCTTCGATCACCTCGGTTGCGTACCCGAGACGCTGCAGACGCGCCATGGTGCTGCCGTGTGAGAGCGAGATGACGTGCGCCTCATGTCGCGATGGATCGAGGCGCAGCATCGTGCTCACCACGCTCTCTTGCGCGCCGCCATTCGTGCCCGTTGCCAGCAGCTGCACCACACGCAGCCGCGTGCCATCCGGGAGCGGCCCTACCGGCGTACGCCCACCACATCGTTCGCCGAACTTCGGCTTAGTCATGTGTTGCACTCATGCTGCAGGCACCGTCACCATCAACACGTCGACATCTGTGGCGCCGACCTCGTACTTATAGCTCTCATTGCCACGCAAGAAGTCAAACGTCTGCTTACGCTCGCTGATTGCCATCTGTAGTCCGTGTGTGAAGAGCAGGATGCCTGGCGAAAGGGAGCGTGCGGCAAGTTCACCGCCAGCATTCCAATAGCGAATGCCGGTTTCGTCGCGCAGGAAGAGACCGGCAGCGAATGCGCCGAACTCAAGATTGCGCGCAACGGCAATCGTAATTAGGTTTTCTGGTGCGCGGGCGAAGAGTTCGCGCATGAAGGTCTCATCGCGCACACCCTTCGCATCTTCGGTGAAGAGTCCGTGGTGGCCCCATCGTGCACGGTGCAGCTTGATGAACTCTGCAAGGTCGTCAACGGCGTGCGCCTTCGCACTGATCGTTACGCCGGCACCTTCGCCGCGTCGAACCTTGCGGCGAATCTCGTGGCGATCTTTCTTGTCGATGCGCTCAAGATGCTCATCGAAGGTGGTGATTTTGGTGAGGTCAATGGATGGTGCAGGTTCTTCAATGGTCGTTGTGGCAGTTCGTGCACTGTTCGCTGCGAGTGCGCTCATGAGCATCTCGTGCGCTCGATCAGCACGACGCAAACGTCGGAGATCGAGCGCCGATGTGTCGGCATAGAGATGCGTGACAAGCGCATCAATAGCGCCGGCGCTCTCTGCACTGGTGAGATCAATCAGCACCGTCGCGTAATCGATGTGATACGTCGCGCCTAAGTAGCGCACGCCATCGGGTCGCAGCATGAGCGGGAGATAGGCGCAGAGTGCGCCAGCTGCGTCGTAGACCGCAAGTGAAACATCGGTGGCCGCAGCGCCGTAACCGATCCACCAGGCTTCGTGCACCGCGCGATGGCTGAATGCGCTTGCCGTTGTGTTGGTTGCGAGGAGTCGCTCCCACTCAGCTGCCGGCAGTTCGGCGAGCGGCAGGGTTCGTACGGTCCAGGCGGTGGTGGAGGTCATGTGCCTATCGTACCGCCCGATACGCAGGGAGTACGCGTGACGCACGATCCTGCGGGGATGCAGTTCACCGAGCGTGCCCGCGATGCACTTGCCGAGTTGCAGCGCGCGGCCGCGCCAGTCTTGGCGCTCCTCGCCCCGCAACGTTGTGGTGCCTGTGGCGTTGAAGGCGCACTCCTCTGCACCGAGTGTTGTGAAGAGCTTGGTCTTGCTGATACCGGTCGGGTGGAGCGCGGCACCCCGCCGCCTGGCTGTGTTGCAGGGGCATGGGTCGGCCCCTATGAGGGCGGGCTCGGCGAGGCGGTGCGCACACTGAAGTTCCACGACCTTCCCGCTCTTGCTACGCCGCTTGGCGTCGGCTTACAGCGTGCGATCCGTGCCGTGCAACAAGATCTCGGTGGTGATGCAACCCTTGTGCCAATTCCCACCGACCCAGCGCGCCTGCGCGATCGAGGCTTCGATCATGCGGCGCTCATGGCCACCGCAGCGGCGCGGGTGCTGTCATGCACGATTGCGCCGCTCCTTGAGCGCACCAGGGCGGTGCCGGCGCTGCATACGCTCGGTCGCGCTGAGCGGCGACGGGTGATGGATCGCGTTTTTGCCGTACGCGCCGGCACCGAACTGCCACAGCGCGTGATTCTTGTTGATGACATTTGGACGAGTGGCGCCACCTTCGAGGCGGCGGCGGCAACGCTGCGCGCCGCTGGGTGCACGAGCATCGGCGTGGTCGCTGTGGCTCGCGAGGCACTGGTGCACGATGCGTAGGTTCACGAGCGATCTCTGGCGCGGCGTGGCACTCTCTCCCCATGGCAGCCAAGCGTCCAAAACTGAAGAGCAGCGCACCGGCCGCGGCGGCTGGGCGGCTCGACCGCATGCTTGGCGCCCACCTCGCCGCAGGGCCTGGGCTCGTCAAGGCGGCCGATCGCGCCGCAGCGGTTGGGGCGATGGGGCTCCAGATCTTTACCGGCAATCCAACAGGCTGGGCACGCCGTGCCGAACTCCCCAAGGAGCTCCCCGCCTTCCGCGCCCGCATGAAGGAGCACGGCTTCGGCCCACTCGCCGTGCACGCCGCCTATTTGGCGAACCTCGCCGGACCGAATCCGATCTTCCGTGAAAAGACGGTCGAGCTGCTCCGTCACGAACTTCGCGTGGCGCCCGAGTACGGCGCATCGTTCGTCAACGTTCATATCGGCTCACACATGGGGACCGGCATTGAGGCTGGCATCGCCCGCGTCGCCGAGGCGGTCGAACGCATCTTGGACGGCGTGCCGCTCGCCGACGACTCAGCACTCTTGGTGCTCGAGAACAGCGCAGGTGGCGGCAACGGGATCGGCGAGAGCCTCGACGAGTTGATCGACATCCACGAATCGATGGCCGCCCGCGGTCTTGATCTGTCACGCGTGGCCTACTGCCTCGACTCTGCACACCTCTGGGGTGCCGGTGTTGAGATGAAGGGTGACGACGAGGTTGATCGACTCGTGGAGCAATTCGACAAGAAGATCGGCCTCGAGAAGCTCGTAATGATCCACTACAACGACAGCAAGGCGGCGCATGGCTCCAAGCTCGACCGGCACCAACACATTGGTGGCGGCGAGGTTGGCACGCGCGGTCTTGCGGCGCTCATTCGCCATCCACGTCTCGCACACGTGAACTACTACCTCGAAACTCCAGGAATGGAGGAGGGCTGGGACAAACTGAACATCGAGCGCTCCCTGCAGCTCTCTGAGGGCACGCTCAAGTTGAAACCACTCCCTGCGGAGGAGCCGAAAGTCAAGAAGGCAAAGAAGGTTCCAGTAAAACCGGCACCGAAGATGTCACCAGCGAAGAAGCCAGCGGTGAAGAAGCCTGTTACGAAGAAACCTGTCGTAAAGAAGAAGCGCTAGCGCAGCGATCCAACGCCACGTCGGTATGGCGAGAGCGCAAAGAGCGCACCGCCGCCAAGGATCAGGCTACCAACTCCAACGAGGCGATCAAGTAACGCCAGCGCAATCGCCGACTCAGGCGTGAATCCGAAGAGCGCAACAAGAATGCCAACCATCCCCGCCTCAACAATGCCGATGCCCGCCGGCGTAAAGGGCACCACGGTGAGCACCGCAGAGACAAGCGCCACAAAGATCGCGCTCGCAATACCGATCTGGCCGGCAGCGGGATTCACAACGAAGAGGCCGAGGGCTGCGGCAACAGCAGCAAGTCGAATGGACTCACCGATCCATATCGCCAGTGAATACGGCAGCGCATTGCGAACGACACGCCCGCCGCTTCCTGCCCGCAATGAGGTTGCGGCGTTGGTGAAGCCGTTCTTGATCGCATCGGGGATTGGCAGCGCATAGATGAGCGCTCCGGCAAAACCGCGTGCAACAAGCAGCGCCAACGTGGCGGCAACGGCGACACCGATGGCGATCGCAGTGAGCGCAAGTGCGGTGGGTGGCAGCTTTCCACCAAATGCAACGAAGGTTGATGCAGCACCAAGAAGTGCAACCGTTGCAAGGTCAACGAGCCGCTCCGCAATCACCGTGCCAACTGCATTGCCGAACGAGGTTGCACCGTTGTGCTTCAGCAGCCAGCCGCGATAGACATCGCCCATCTTCGCCGGCAACACACAGTTCACCCAAAACGAGAGGGTGAGAATCTCTGTTGCAGCGCGTCGTGAAATCTGCAGACCTGATGCGGAGAGGATCATGCGCCAGCGCAACCCTCGCAGAGGGAAGGTGCACCAACTTGCTGCTAGTGCCACAAGAAGCCACACAACGTTGGCACGATTGAGCGTTTCAGCAACTTCGGCAAGGTTGAATGAGGTGGCGGCGCGCACCACACCGGCTACCAGCACCACTGTGAGCAGCATCGCGAAGATCGTGGAGCGGCGCGAGAGTCGGGCGAGCAGCATCGTGTGGCCTAGCGTTCGCCGAACGTCACGCCTGGGTTGACGCGTCGATTTCCTCGCGTGGCGTTGACGAGCTTTGCGATCGGTGTAAAGAGACGAGCGACGAGTGCGCCGCGGCCCGTGATGCGTGTGAGGTCACCATGCAGCGCGGAATGAAAGCCCGCTGCGGTGCTGAGGTCGCCCGTCATGATCGTGGCGGCGCCACCGATCTCAAGCAGCGTGTGCGCATCACTCGCGGCAACAGATGGGAGGTTGCGGCTTGCTGCAAGTTCTGCGGCACGCTGGTTGCCGCCCGGTGCAACGAGTCGGGCGTTCCAGCCTTCGATCCAGTCCACCTCGCCGAGTAGGGCCATGGCCGCTTCGTCTCGAAGCAGTGAGCCACGCCAGCCGTCGAATGGGTGCGGGATGCCGACGAGACCGCCTTGGTCACGAATGGCGGCGATCGCTTCGCTCGCGGGGAGCCCAGCGGTAATGGGGCGCTCTAGGAAGAGCGCGATCAGGTCTCCCTGTGCAGTGCGCACCTCAGAGCCAACGATCACGGTGAGGCCTGGAATCGCCGCGTCGCGGGCGCGCAGGGCACCGTCGATGCGGTCGTGGTCGGTGATGGCAAGGTGCGTGATCCCCCGCGATGCGGCGGTACGGGCAACGGCGACGGGGTCGCTCAGGGAATCGAAGCTTGCGCTGGTGTGGCAGTGCAAGTCAACGACGGCGCGGGCCGCCATAGGGTTAGGCCTCGCTGGTCATGGACTTCGCGAACTGGTCGAAGTGTTCGAGCGCAATGCCCGTCCCCTTCGCAACGCAGCTCAGCGGGTCCGGAGCGATATGTGCGGCGACACCGGTCACGGTGGTGACGAGACGGTCAATGTTGCGCAGCAGGGCACCACCGCCAGAGATCACGATCCCCTTATCGATAATGTCGGCGCTGAGCTCTGGTGGGGTCTGCTCAAGCACTGCACGCACGGCGTCGGTCAAGTTGCGCAGCGGCACCTCGAGCGCCTCGGTCACTTCGGTCGACGTGATCTTCACTTCGCGTGGCAAGCCGGCGATCATGTCGCGGCCCTTCACACTCATCGTGAGCTCCTCCTCAAGCGGCATAGCGCTACCAATCTCAATCTTCACCTGCTCGGCGGTTCGATCACCGATCATCAAGTTGTACTTGCGGCGAATGTAGAGCGCGATCGCTTCGTCGAATCGGTTGCCGCCAACACGATGTGACTTGCTCACCACGATCTCCGAAAGTGAGAGCACAGCGATCTCGGCGGTGCCACCACCAATGTTGACGATCATGTTCCCTGATGGGCCACTGATTGGTAGCTCTGCACCGATCGCTGCCGCCATAGGCTCTTCAATGAGGAACGCCTTGCCGGCGCCGGCCTGACGCGCAGCATCGAGCACGTAGCGCTTCTCTACTGAGGTAGAGCCGGCTGGAACGCTCACGAGCACATCGGGTCGACCGAACGAGAAGCGTCCCGCTGTTCCCTTCTTGATGAAGTAGCGGAGCATTGCTTCGGTTACAACGTAGTCGGCAATCACACCATCGCGAAGTGGTCGAATGGCGGTGATGGAGCCAGGTGTTCGCCCGAGCATCTCCTTCGCCTCATTGCCGACGGCGACGATCTGATCGCGATCGTTAATGGCGACAACGCTCGGCTCACGAACGGTGATGCCGCTCCCCTGCACGAAGACGAGAATGTTTGCGGTTCCTAGGTCGATGCCGATCTTCATCCCGCCACTCCCTCTTCGCTAACGTGGGTGAGCTCCGCGCCGAGGCCTCGGAACTTCTCTTCAATGTTCGCATAGCCGCGTCGTACGTGGTGCGCGCCGTGAATACGGCTCGCCCCTGGCGCAGCCAGGGCGGCGAGCATCAGTGTGGCACCTGCGCGCAGATCTGGAATCTCCGCCTCGGCAGCAACGAAGGTGGTTGGCCCCGTGACACGTGCGGTGCGCGGATCAACGATCTCTACCTGTGCGCCAAACCCACGCAGGCCAACGAGCCATTCAAGGCGATCTTCAAAGATCGTCTCTTCAATGGTGCTCGTGCCCGCCGCGCGCGTCAGCATCAAGCCAGCTGATGGCTGCAGGTCGGTGGCGAGCCCAGGAAATGGTTGCGTGCGAATGTTGGTGGGTTTGTATGCACCGCCCGCTGGTAATCCGGTGACGCGCAGGCTCTTACGTGTTGCGTCCGTTGGGTCGGCCTCTATAGCGTAGTCAACCCCGAGTTGATCAAGCAGATCGATGAACGCCTTCATGTGTGTTGGCTCAACACCATCAACGTTGATCGTGCCGCCGACCACTGCTGCCGCCGCAGCAAACGTGCCCGCCTCAATGCGGTCGGGCATGATGCGGTGCGTTGCACCATGCAGTGCGTCGACACCTTGCACTTCAATCCGATCCGGTTTGGTTCGTGCAACCTGAGCACCCATGGCGTTGAGCAGTGTGATTAGGTCATCAACCTCAGGCTCCTGCGCCGCGGGAGTGATCACGGTTGTGCCCTTTGCAAGCACCGCGGCGAGAATCGCGTTCTCGGTGCCCATCACGGTGATCTGCGGGAAGGTGATCGTTGCCCCCTTGAGTCGGCCGTTGCTCTTGGCGAAGTAGTAGCCGTCGCGGTAATCAATCTCGGCGCCGAGGGCGCGCATCGCGTCAACGTGCAGGTTGACGGGGCGTCGACCGATGCGATCGCCACCTGGGTTGCTAATGATCACGCGACCGAATCGGGCGAGAAGTGGGCCGAGCAACATGAAGCTGGCGCGCATCTTTGCCGCCGCTTCAAGTGGCACAAAGAGCCACTCTGCGTTGGCGGCCTGCAGGCTCATCGTCTCGGGGGTTGGTCGCTCAATGGTGACGCCGATGTCGCGCAGGGTTTCGGCGAGCACATCGATGTCGAGGATTCCAGGGATGTTCTCGAGGTTCACGCGCTCCCCGGTGAGCACCGCTGCGGCCATCACCTTGAGGGCGGCGTTCTTGGCGCCGCTCACCCGCACGCGACCAGCGAGGGGACGCCCGCCTTGAATGCGGAACTCCTCCTTGGCGAGGGGGATCGGACGGTACTCCCACGAGAACGGCTTCACGGCGGTCATGGGCGGATTCTCGCCGTTTGCAGCAGAAGCGTCCAACAGGGGCTCACTTTCTTGGGCCACCCGCACGGGCGGCGGCGTGCGCTAGCGCTTGCGACGGCGCTCGGCGACCCGGAGGTGCAGGAGGGCTCGGCTGAGAGAGGCTCGGGCGGTTGCGAGCGAGGCTGGGTCCTGTGTGCCAGCGCCAGAGATTGCCGCTTCCGCAGCGGCTTTTGCCTTCTCGACGGCGGCGGTGTCAAGCTCGCCCGACAGGTCGGCCGACTCGGCCAGCACCACCACACGATCGGGTCGCACCTGTACGAAGCCACCAATGATGGCGATGTACTCAATTGATCCGTCGAGTGCGGTGATGCGACCTTCGCCAGCGCCGAGCACCGTTACGTACGGCTCGTGCTTCGGCAGAATGCCGACCTCGCCATCAATCGTTGGTAAGACCAACGCGGAGGCCTCGCCCTTCCAGGCGAGGCGCTCCGGCGTCACGATCTCCAACGTAAATGGCATGTCGGTACGAACCCTTACTTGTTCAGCGCGACGGCGTTCGCCCGCACGTCATCGAGGGTTCCTGCAAGGAAGAACGCCTGCTCTGGCAGTTCGTCGGCCTTCCCTTCAAGGATCTCGCGGAACGAGGCGATCGTGTCGGCGATCTTCACGAACTTGCCGGGGCGACCGGTGAATACCTCGGCCACGAAGAACGGCTGGCTCATGAAGCGCTGCAGCTTGCGGGCACGGTTCACCAACAGCTTGTCGTCAGGCGAAAGCTCGTCCTGACCAAGGATGGCGATGATGTCCTGCAAGTCGCGGTAGCGCTGCAGCACTCGCTGCACCTCTCGCGCCGTCTCGTAGTGGTTCACACCAACCACGAGCGGATCGAGCACGCGCGACGTCGACGTCAACGGATCCACCGCCGGATAGATACCAAGCTCGGTGATCGATCGCTCAAGGCGAATCGTCGAGTCAAGGTGTCCGAAGGTGGTTGCCGGTGCTGGGTCGGTGTAGTCGTCTGCTGGCACGTAGACGGCCTGCAGCGAGGTAATCGAACCCTTCTTCGTCGACGTAATGCGCTCCTGGAGCGCCGCCATCTCCGTCGCCAGGTTTGGCTGATAGCCCACGGCGCTTGGCATGCGGCCGAGCAACGCGGAAACCTCAGAGCCCGCCTGGGTGAAGCGGAAGATGTTGTCGA
>JBILBX010000131.1:0-2662 GCA_044353495.1 Candidatus Limnocylindrus sp.
TCGTGGAAGCGAATGCCACCCTTCGCTGGGCCGCGTCCGAGATTGTGCTGCACGCGATGCCCCTCGAAGACTCGCGTGGAGCCATCGTCCATGCGCACAGGGAAGTGCACGGTGAGCTGACGTCGTGGCTCGCGCAGCACGGCGGCAATGCCGGAATCAAGACCGAGCCGTTTTGCGGCAAGGTCAAACTGCTGCTGCGCAACTGCCCAGGCGCTCTTCTGTGAACTCATCGTTGTGCACCTCTACTCTGCCGCCATGGCGGGTGCCTGGCGGCCGCCGTGCGGCGATCCCCACAACCCTACAACGCGCCCCAAAAAGGTGTTGCGCGCAGGTTGCGGAGCGCTCCCGCCCGAGCGGCGGCGCGAGGGTTTGTGGCTAGGCGCGGATCAGTGCGACGCCGAGACCCTTCGGGCCGGTGTGTGGGCCAATGGCCGCACCCGCTCGAACGATCCCTGGTTTCAAGGCAGCGATCTCGGGGAACCGAGCGCAGACCTCGTCGCGGAACGCCTCAATGTCGGGCGCCTCGGAGTGCAGCATGGTCAGCTCCTGGATTGGTGCTGCGCTGATCAACTCCATGAAGCGCTCACGCGCCTTCGCCGTGGTTCGTGGCTTGTCGAGCGTCACGACCTCGCCGTCAATGATGTCGATGATCGGCTTCACTGAAAGGAGCCCGCCAATCGCCGCTCGGGCTGGGCTGATGCGGCCACCAGCCTTCAGGTAGTCCAGTGAGTCAAGGAAGAAGATCACGTGCGTCTTTGGAATGAGCTCACCGAGCTCAGCAACGATCTGCGGTGCCTTCCAGCCCTCTTGCGCGCGGTGATAGGCGCGCGCCACCAGCAGCCCCTCGGCCGCCGATGCAGTGGCGGTGTCTACGAGATGAATGTTCTTCGACTGTGGATGATCCGCAGCCGCAATCTCAGCGTTCCTATAGGTCGCCGAAAGCTTCGAGGCAACGTGCACCGAGACGATCTCTTTTGCGCCGCCAGCGAATGCCTTGTCGTAGGCCGCGGTAAAGGCGGCGGGTGGTGGCGCTGCGGTCTTTGGGAACGGTGCGCCTGGAGCGGTGAGTCGCTTCCAGAACTGATCCATCGTGAGCTCCTCGTTCACCTTGAAGCTCTCGGAGCCGAAGGAGACGATGACCGGCACGATGGTGATGCCGAGCCGCTTGGCTGCATCAGGTGGAATGTCCGATGCGCTGTCCGTAATGATCGCGACCGTTGACTTCACCATGGTGGTCCCCCTCCCTGCATGCGTGCGGGCAGGTCGCCCTCACGTCTCCTTGATTCTATCGGTGCAGGTCAGTCGTGCGCGCGGTGTTGCCCAGGTGCGCTTGGGAGCAGGATTTCGTGCTCAACCCGCCGCAGGATCAGGAGGAAGGTGCCGGCCACAACGAGGAATCCGAGCGTCGCAAACACGAGGCCGTCAACCCCGTAGGCGAACGCCAGGTCGCCCGCGATCTTGACGCCAATGACCTGCCCGAGGCCCAAGAAGATCGAATAGAGGCCCATCACCGCGCTGCGGTCGGCGTGGTACCGCTCAGAGACGTCGGCCAGGAAGCCGAGTGCCGCTGGCGTTGCACCGGCGATGAAGAACATGGAGGCGCACAGCACCCCAAAGAGGAGGGCGATCAGCGGCAGCTCGTTCCCTGAGAGTCGATTGATCGCGAAGATCGCGGCCATTGCCACGATGAAGGCGATCAGGCCGAGCAGGAGCATGGTGGTGCGGCGGAAGTTGGCGAAGCGATTCCCCCAGAAGAAGAGTCCGACGCCGCCGATGAGGGCAACGAAGGCGAAGGCAGAGGTGACGACAACAAAATCGAAGCCGCTCAACAGGAATTGACCTGGGAGATTGACCGTCTCGTCGCCGAGCAACAAGTTGAGCCCCTGGGGCACCCAGACGCCGATGATGGCGTTAATCGAGACCCAGGTAGGGACGAAGAGCAAGATCCCGCGCTGGCTAAAGAGCTTTACGTACTTGCGCAGGCGGTTCTCTGCGTGTGGTGGTGGGGCGGAGTGCTCATCCTTCACGCCGTAGGCGAAGAAGAGCAGCGCGAGCACGTAGATCACACCGTTCACCGCAAAGGCTGCTGGTCCGAAGATCGCCCAGAGTGGGCCGGCCAACGCGGTTCCCGCGACGAGGAGTCCGCCGAGTGTTGCCACCTCAAAGAGGGTGACGACACGACCCCGCAGCGCCGCGTCGTGGCTCGTCTTCGCCGCCACATACGAAAGGATGGAAGGAACGCTCGCCGCCGTTGAGGCTCCTTCAAGGAGACGTGTGCCAATCAGGAGTGGAATGGTCATGGAGAACGGCGTCATGATCACCGCCGCGAGGCCGAAGAGTGGCCCCAGCAACATGACGGGCTTTCGTCCGATGCGGTCGGCAATGATGCCGAAGATCGGCGAGCCGATCAGCTCCGTCACGTAGAAGGCGAGCGTGATCGTTGCAAGGTCAACAGGGGTGATCGTGACCGAGCCGGTGGAGTTGAGGTACTTATTCCAGACGATCAGGAGCGCGCCCGTGGTCCCCGTTGCGGTTCGCAACGTCAGGGTGCCGAGGAGCAGAGCCTTCATTGATCCAGTCACCTACCCAGCATACGGGTTCCCGCCTTCGGCGGTCGGTATACTCCACCCATGCCAACCAACGTCGCCCAGTCGTATCCCTA
>JBILBX010000023.1:0-8618 GCA_044353495.1 Candidatus Limnocylindrus sp.
GCAATAACATTGCGATTGACCGCAAGATGTTGGCCGACCTCGCTGTTCGCGATGCCGCGGCATTCACGGCGGTCGCGGTCGCAGCGAAGCGCGCCTAGTCTGCTCGGTCCGCGGTAGTGGACCTCGCAGCGCTCGAGAAGCAACTCCGCACACTGCAGGCTGACGCCGCAACGCGCATCTCTGCTGCTGCCTCTACCGCAGAGCTCGACGAACTTGGCTCGTCGCTCCTTGGAAAGCGCGGCGCCATCACCGAAATCTTGCGTGGCATCGGCGCCCTTCCGGCCGACGATCGTCCAAAGATCGGCGTCGTTGCCAACGAGGTGCGCGCCGCACTTGATGCATCGGTTAGTGCCCGTCGCGTCGCCCTCTCTGCAGGTGAGCTCCTGGAGCGCATTGAGCGGGAGCGCGTGGATGCGACAACACCTGGCCCCGCGCCACGGCTCGGGTCGCTGCATCCAATCCCTGAGACGATAGCGGCGATCACCGAGATCATGTCCTCATTCGGCTTCGTTGTTGCCGAGGGGCAAGAGATTGAAGATGACGTCACAAACTTCCAGCTGCTGAACATTCCGGAGGATCATCCGTCGCGCGACCTTTGGGACACGCTCTACCTGCAGGAGCCAGGGCGACTACTGCGCACCCATACGTCACCAGGCCAGATCCGCACGATGCAGGCGGGCGGTCCACCGATTCGCGTCATTCTCCCTGGGCGCTGCTTCCGTTACGAGGCGGTCGATGCGAGCCACGGCTTTGAGTTCCACCAAGTCGAAGGTTTACTTGTTGACCGTGGTGCGACACTCGCTGACCTCAAGGGGATTCTCGACGAGTTGGCGAAGGGTCTCTTCGGCTCCGCTGCACGAACGAGGTTCCGACCAGGGTATTACCCGTTCACCGAGCCATCCGTCGCCGTCGACGTCTCATGGCCGGGGAGCAAAGATGGGTGGATGACGATCCTAGGCGCTGGAATGGTGCACCCTGTGGTGCTCGAGAATGGCGGCATCGATCCAGAGACCCATCAAGGGTTCGCCTTCGGCCTTGGCGTGGAGCGCATCGCGATGTTGCGACACGGCATTCCTGACCTGCGCGCCTTCCTTGAGAACGACCTGCGCTTCTTGGCGGGCTTCCGATGAAGATTCCACTCTCCTGGCTTCGCGAATTCACCGACGTTCAGCTCACCGCGGAGCAGCTGGCCGATGCGCTCACCCTGCGCGGACTTGAGGTTCGTGGCCTGGAGCGCTGGGGTGCCAACTGGAATAAGATGGTCATCGGCGAGCTACTGGAAGTTGCGCCGCATCCAAAAGCTGATCGCCTTCAGTTAACGAAGGTCCGCATTGGCGATGGACCGATTCTCAACATCGTCTGCGGCGCGCGAAACATTGCCGCGGGTCAACGCATCCCAGTGGCACTCGTTGGTGCAGAGATGCCCGACGGCCGACGCATTGAGCGCGCCGAGAAGATGGGGATCGCCTCAGAGGGGATGCTCTGCTCTGGCCAAGAGCTCGACGCAACGGACGACGGCGACGGCATCCTGATCCTTGACGCATCCGCACCCCTTGGAGTTCCACTTGTTGATTACTTGGGCGAAGACGTCATCGACGTTGACGTCAAGCCGAACCGTGGCGATCTCCTCTCGATTCTGGGGCTCGCCCGCGAGGTGGGGGCGATCACCGGTGCGCCGGTGGCCTATGCCACGCGACCGCTCAAAGAGGGTGCCGACGCCGTAGGGGCAGGCTTGGCGCTGCGGGTCGCTGATGAGGCGCTGGCACCGCATGTCGTGCTTCGCGTAGTTGATGGCCTCAAGGTTGCCGCATCGCCAGATCGCGTACAGATGCGCCTGAAGGCGGCGGGGCTGCGCTCCATTTCAAACGTCGTTGATGCCACCAACTACATCATGTTGGAGCTCGGCAAGCCAACCCACGCATTTGATCGCGCGAAGGTTGGCGATACCGTACAGATTCGCCTCGCGAAGAAGGGGGAGAGCCTCGAGACGCTCGATCATGAGGTGCGTAGTCTCGATGCGACGGACCTCGTCGTCGCAGATGAACGAGCTGCTCTCGCCCTTGCCGGCGTGATGGGAGGCGCGAGCAGCGAGGTCTCACCATCCACCACGAGTGTGATCGTTGAGAGCGCCATCTTTGCCCCGACGTCGGTTCGCCGCTCTGCGCAGCGACACAGCTTGCGCTCTGAGGCGTCACATCGCTTTGAGCGCGGCCAAGAGCGCCGCCTCGCCGCGCTCGGCGCCGATCAGGTCGCCGCACTTCTCACAGAGTGGGCCGGTGGCGTCGCCCGGTCGGGACGCCTCGTCAGCGGTGCCGAAGAGGCTCCTGTGACCACGCTGAACTTCCGGCCGTCACGAGTTCGTGCCCTGCTTGGCGTCGCACTCAGTGACGATGAGCAGGTTGCGCTACTCAGCTCAATCGGCATCAGCGCAGACCCTGCGGCAGTTACAACGAAGATCGCCGTTACACCGAAGCGTTCTGTCTCGGCCGAGAAGGGGAGTGCGCGGGCTGTTCGCGTGCCAAGTTGGCGCAGCGATCTCGAAATTGAGGCGGACCTTGCCGAAGAGGTCGCGCGCCTCTATGGCTACGAGCGCATCCCAGCAACAATTCCGAGCGCCGATCTTCCATCACATCGCCCAAGCCCAACGCTGCTCCGTGATCGCGTGCGCCGACTTCTTGCCGATGCAGGGGTGCAGGAGGTTGTGACCCACGCGCTCGTCTCCGCTGGGCACGCAGAACTTTGGAGTGAGCCAGCAACGCTCGTTACTGGGCCACTCGCCGCATCCGAGGGTTCTGCAGGCGGTGCGTCGATCGTGTTGCAGAATCCACTCTCGGCGGATCATGACCGTCTCCGGCAATCACTCTTGCCGAGCCTGCTCGACCGTGTTGATGTCAATCTTCGCTACGGCGCGACCTCAGGTGCGATCTTCGAAGTTGGTCGCGGGTACGGCAGCACGAAGGGCGGCCCCACAGAGTGGACTCGCCTCGCCATCGCGGTGTGGGGAGAGCGCGAGCAGGGCGCACCGAGCGCGGGTGCAGCGAAGTGGAACCTCGACGAGCTCAAGCGTCTTCTCGCCCAGGTCGCCCACCTTGTCGGCGAGCGACCAGGATACGGAGCGTCGATTGAGTCAGCCGTGCTTCACCCAGGCATCAACGCGGTCATCACGGGTGAACGAGTGGCGGGAGTTCTCGGAGAGCTCCACCCCGCGTCGCCGATCTGGCGCGATGAGCCACGCATTCTGCTTACCGAAGTTGCCATTGCTGGACTCCGAGCGGGGCGTGTGGCCGCCGCTCACGTTTCGCTGCCCCCAGCAACGCCACCGGTCACACGCGATATTGCACTCCTCATCCCAGCTGCAACAACGGTGGGCCAGGTCGTTGCAGTGGCACGAGAGAGCATCACCGGGGCAACAGCGGTTGAGCTCTTCGACCTTTTCGATGGACCACCGCTCGCTCCAGGGGAACGATCAGCAGGCCTACGATTCACCTTCCAGCCAACTGCTACGGGCGCTGATGATGAGGCGATTGCTGCCGAACTTGCCGCCTTTGAGGGTGCCGTGCTCCGCGCCTGCGGGGCACGCGTTCGCGGCGTGGAGGGGCAATGAGTGCAACGGTACTTGTTGATCTAATCGTCGTCGTGCTACTCGTCCTTGCGGCGTGGAGCGGGGGGCGCACTGGAGCGGCACGCAGCGCAGTCTCTCTGATCGCACTCGCCCTCGGGCTCATCATTAGCGCACAGGGACAGAGCGCAATCACTGCGCTCATCGCCCAGATCCTCCCTGACGTCGATACCCGCCTTATTGGGCTCGGCATCTTTGTCGGTGGGATTTGGATCCTGTTGGCCATCGCCTCGTATGTGATCGGCCGATTACTGCAAGCCTCGCTGCGCGCGATCCATCTCGGGCCGATCGACACGGCGCTTGGGGCAGTCTTCGGTCTGCTGCAGTGGAGTGTGGCGATTGCCGCCCTCATTTTTGTCGTTGACGCTGCGGCATCAGTTGACTTCCCGCTGCCCTCACCATTGAGCGATGTCGCCACTGCGATCATGTCGGCGCAATCTTCCGAAGTGATTCGTGGTCTGATCTATCCGATCGCTAGCCAGCTGTTCGGCGGACTCCTTCCAGAAGGCCTGCGCGCGCTTCTCGTTCCGTGAGCCCAGCAGCGGGGCGGCCGTACGACGAGCGTTCCCTTGCGCGTCTTGAGTGGGCGGCGCTTCTTGAAATCTTTGTCGAGGCTTGTGCCTTTGCCCCATCGCGCACACTCGCTACAGAACTTCGCCCGACTAATGGTGGTGGCAGCCTGCCAACGCTGCGAGCCCTCGGGCGTGAGATTGCAGAGCTCCGACGTGACGGGGGAGATCCGCACATTGGTGGGGCGAGCGACCTGGAGCCAGCCGCAGAGCGAGGCGCTAAAGGGGGCACCCTTGATGGCTCTGCGCTCTTTGCCATCAGCGAGACACTCCGCGTTGTCGAGCGCCTCTCAAGCGATCTGACTTGGTCAGGGCCAACGCTGAGCGCCCTTGGTGCGGCGTTCGCCCCGCTCCGACCACTGCGTAGTTCCATTGAGCGCGCGATCGCTCCCGATGGGTCGATTCTTGATGCAGCGTCACCACTCCTTGGGGGGCTCCGCGCACTCCATCGAACCAGTCTTGAGCGGCTCCGCACCCGGCTCGAAACGCTGGCCCACGCCAAGAACTACAGCCCCTACCTTCAGGAGCCGATCGTGACGGTACGCAACGGGCGCTATGTGCTGCCGGTGCGTTCAGAGTGGAAGTCACGTGTTCCAGGGATCGTGCACGACGCGAGTGCCACGGGGCAGACAGTGTGGATCGAACCCCTTGAAGTGGTTGATCTCGGGAACGCCGTACGCGAGTCCGAGGCGGCTGTTGCCACTGAAGAGGCTCGGATCCTCGGATCGCTCTCGGCACTCGTTGGCGCAGAGGCGGTGGCTCTCCGATCGAATGGTGAACTCCTCGCCCGCTTTGATCTCGCACGCGCAGTAACTGATGTTGCACGTGAACGGAACTGGCTCTACGCCGATGGCTCCGCGAACGGGAGCCTGCTCTTAACTGAGGCGAGCCATCCGCTTCTCACGCCGCCAGTAGTGCCGATGAATCTGCATCTCAACGATGAGCAGCGAGTACTTGTGATCACTGGGCCAAACACTGGCGGCAAGACGGTGGCACTCAAGGCGGTGGGACTCCTGACAGCGATGCATCACGCCGGGCTGCCGATCCCGAGCGGACCTGGATCGGCGGTACCCGCAACCGGCAACGTGTGGGCAGACATTGGTGACGATCAGTCCATCGCGCAGAGCCTCAGCACCTTCTCGGGTCACCTGACCTCAATTCAGCGCATCTTGCTCGATGCCATCTCGGGAGATGTGGTGCTCCTCGACGAGGCGGGGGCGGGGACCGATCCAGCAGAGGGGGCCGCTCTCGCCGCAGCCATCATCGACGAGCTTCGACTCCGCGGTTGTCGTGTGCTGGCAACAAGTCACTACGCGGAACTTAAACAGTACGCACATGTCACGCCAGGTGTAGTGAACGGTTCCGTGGCGTTCGATCTGGAAACGCTTGCACCAACGTATCGGCTAGAGGTTGGCCTCCCTGGGGGCTCGCAGGCGTTTGCGATTGCAGCGCGGCTTGGCCTGCCACAGACGCTCCTTGATGCCGCGCAAGCACGACGCAGCGATCAGGGCGCCACGCTGGATGCCGCACTTGCAGCGGCGGCGGATGCGGAGCGCGCTGCGCGCGAAGCGCGCCAGGTGGCAGAAGGGCTCCAAGACCGCGCCGCGGACTCGCTTGCGCAGGCGGTTGAACTGCGGCGCGCCACGGAGCGAGCGGCCCTTGAAGCGCGCCAAGCGGCAACGGCAGAGGCGCGAGAGGTGGCAGCGGCGATCTTGCTCCGCGTTGATCAGCTGCGAGCGGCACTCGAGTCGGGGAGCCTGACGCCCGAGGCACTCGCGGTGGCCACGGATTTGCAGCAGGCAGTGTCCGCTGCAGCGGCCTTGACGTTGAACGAAGAGCAAGATGCTAGCGGAGGGCCATCCTCTTCGGCGCTCGCAGCGGCCATCGGGAGCGATGTGGTGCTGCGTTCGGGGGCACGCGGAACGCTGCTTGCCGTGGATGGGGAGAGTGCAACAGTGGCTCTCGGACGCATGCACAGCTCTATGCCGGTGGCGGAGATCAGCAAGATTCTCGTGCGCCCTACATCAACCCCTCCGTCAGCGGTTCGCCCCAGCGGATCCCTGGCTGCGGCCAAACTCGACCTGCGAGGTGCGCGTGTTGAGGATGCGCTGGTAGCGCTCGAGGCGCGCATTAGTGCCGTGCTGCTGGCGGGCGGCGATCAGCTCGAAGTCATTCACGGCGTTGGGACTGGGGCACTACGAGATGCTGTCCGTCGCAAGCTGCGAGAGCTCCCTGAGGTGCGTGAGGTGCGTATGGCTGATGAGCCTGGCCGCGAAGGGGTGACCCTCGCTCTCTTCTAGCCGACCTAGGGTGCTGGTGGGCCCGGGGAAATCGAAGGAACTGGGGTGGGCGTAGGGCTCGGTGTCGCTGAGAGACACGAGAGGGTAGGGGCGATCGTGCCGCCCCAGGTGGCGCCGTTCGGCTGCCAGAATGGTGCATAGAAGTACATAGTTTTTCCGCCTCGCACGCCACCAACGATCCCAGCGCCTAGCCGTGCGCGCTCAATCCATTCAAGGTTCGCAGCCTGCCACTTCGGCCACTCAGACTCCAGTGAACTCAGATCGAGGTAGCTCGCTTCAATGCGAGTGCCGGCACATCCATCAGCCCAGAGCAGGCCGGTGGCAGTGTCGATTGCGAGGAGGCGCGTGGTGCTGCATGACGTCGTTGGAGCGGTGCCAGGCAGGAAGTATTCGCTGGTAGTGAGCGTGGTGCAGGCGCCAGGGAGCTCCCCTGTATGCGCATCAATGGTGATTTTTTCGAGGCCTGCCGGCTTGGCGAAGCTTGCTACCGGGAGCTTGGATGAGATCTCAGTGAAATAAGACTGCCAGAGACCACCCGCTGAATCGAGGGAGTAGACCGTGGCTGGGGTTGAGTCCGAGTTGCCCAACCAGGCGCCGGTCACAAGGTGCTGTGCGGTCGGATCCGCCGGTGCGGCGAGGTACCCGAAGGCGGCGAGGTCCTTGGTCTGATCGGTGGTCCCTGTCTTAAATGCGGCGGGGCGCCGCTTACCGCCGCTGGCGATGATCTTTCGCTTCGACCACGGACGATTAACGGCCGGGTCTGTATTGCCAGCGATGATGTCGGTCATCAGCTGAGCGGTGTCCTTCGCAAACGCTTGGGTGGCACTCTCAACCGGGGAAGGGGCCTCCCAGATGACCTCTCCGTCGCGGTTCTCAATCCGCAGAATGTAGCGGCGGTCTACCTTTGTCCCGTCGTTCGCAAGGGCGCCATACGAGGAGAGCAGGTCGACGTAACGCACCTCAAGGGTGCCGATGGCGAGTGAGGCACCCGCGACATTTTCGCTGTTGTTTTGGAACTTAAATCCGCTGTCGCGCATCTGGCGCCAGACTCGGTCCTGGCCTGCACGAATGACGGCCTTGATTGCGGGGACGTTGAGTGAACCCTGCAGCGCTTGGCGCATGCGCACAGGACCATGCTCGTTCCCTTCTGAACTGGCAGGCGTCCAGCCCTGGCCGAAATCCACGGGAACATCCATGAGGATCGTTGCAGGAGTTACCGCACGGTTCTCAAGCGCGTAGGCATAGGTGATTGGCTTGATCGCACTACCAGGCTGTCGGTAGCCGCTCAGCACGTCATATTCAGGCTGGAAAACGGTTCCGTCTGCCTCTCCGTAGTAGTCTGCCGAACCGGCATAGGCGAGAATGTCGCCCGTGCGCGCATCAAGTGTGGCGACGGCCGCATTGTTGATCTCCTTGCCATGAATTGTCTTCAGCCAGTCCGTCGTTTTGACTCCGATGCTCTTCAGGTATTCCTGATACGCCTTGATCTGCGTAGAGCGAACAGCGAGGACCCACTTCTCGGCGGACTGCTGCATCCCCCAATCGAGCGAGGAGATGACCTTGTAGCCGCCGGTGTCAAGCTGCTGCTGGCAACCTTCGGTGTCGGTGCAGAGAATGCCCACGAGGAAGTCGCGTACGCGGTTGACGAAGTGTGGCGCACTCATCTTGGACAGTGGCGAAGTGATCAGGATGATCTCCTCGGTTCGCGCCGCCTCAATTTCGGCGTCGGTGATGGTGGTGGTCTCCTGTGGAATGCCGCTCTCTCGGGCGGACTTCAAGAGATCCAGCACGACGCTGCGCCGCTTGGCAACTGCAGAGTCAAGCGGAACCCGGATCACCCCGTCTTCTCCGACGACCGCGTTCTCGCGCAGGTCGTAGGTGCTTGGAGCCTGGGGGATTGCCGCGAGGAGCGCAGCCTCGCCCAGGGTGAGCTGATCGAGCGTCTTGCCGAAGTACTGCTGGGAGGCGGTCAAGATGCCGTAGGAGCGTGAGCCGTAGTAGTTGTTGTTCAGATACTTGGCGATGACCTTCTCCTTACCAACTCGCCCTGGGAACTCTTTGGTGAGTCGAATGGCCTGGATGATCTCCTTCACCTTGCGCTCATAAACGCTCCCTTGGAAGGCTGAGTCG
>JBILBX010000024.1:0-8564 GCA_044353495.1 Candidatus Limnocylindrus sp.
GTACCGTGCAGAGCCCGTTCGGCGGCGAAGAGGTCTACGCCGTGCCGCCGCTCAACCCCGACGTCACGATCATCCATGCGCAGCGCGCCGACGCCGAGGGGAACGTACAGATGTGGGGGCTGCTCGGCTGCCAGAAGGAGGCGGCCTTCGCGGCGAAGCGCGTCATCGCGGTAGTTGAAGAGATCGTGCCGACCAGCGTCATTCGTGCCGATCCGAATCGCACCATCATTCCTGGCTTGATCGTCAACGCTGTTGTGTGTGAACCGTTCGGCGCACACCCGTCGTATGTGCAAGGTTCGTACGATCGTGACAACGCCTTCTACCGCGAGTGGGACACGATCAGCCGTGATGCCGCCGCCACCGAGGCGTGGCTGCAGGAGTGGGTCTACGGCGTGAAAGACCGAGCGGCGTATGTGGCGAAGTTCGGCGGCGACTACTTCAAGGGGCTCACGCCAACGAGCGCCCCATCTGGTTCGGTCGACTACGGAGACTACCGATGAGCGGCCAGCGCCCAGCCAGCAAGAGTGAGCTGATGGTCGTCGCCTCGGCGCACGCCCTGACCGGAAAGCGTGTCTGCTTCGTGGGGGTGGGCCTCCCGAACATCGCCGTGAACCTTGCCAAGCGGACCGTTGCTCCAGAGATGGAGCTCGTCTATGAGGCGGGCGTCTTCGGGGCAAATCCTGCACGACTCCCACTCTCGATTGGTGACCCAACGATCGTGACGGGCTCCACCGCAACCGTCTCCATGCACGACCTTTTCGGCCTCTACCTGCAGGGGGGCCGCATCGATGTGGGCTTCCTCGGTGGCGCACAGATTGATCGATTCGGCAATCTCAACACAACGGTCATCGGCGACTACGCCGCACCGAAGACGCGCCTCCCAGGGTCGGGCGGCGCATGCGAGATCGCCATCAACGCCAAAGAGATCCTGGTGATCATGCGCCAGAGCACGCGCAGCTTTGTGAAGGAGCTCGACTTCCGCACTTCGCCCGGCAACCTTGGTGGTGCTATCGCAGCGGCGAAGACGCGCGCGGCGCAGGGGTGGGGCGGCAGCGGACCATCGGGAGTGATTACCGACCTTGGCGTCTACGGATTCGATGACGATGGTGAGATGGCACTGCGCAGCTTGCACCCTGGCGCAACCCTTGATGAGGTGCGCGCATCCATTGGTTGGGAGATTCGCATTCCGCAGAACGTGCCCACCACGCCAACGCCGACCGATGAAGAGCTTCGCCTCATTCGCGAAGAGCTCGACCCGACGGGCGCGTACGTTTCGTGAGTAGCGGAAAGATCTTCAGCCGCGGCGGCCCCGCGCTCCCGATTGCCGCATCTGGCGACGGCGCATACATCACCGACGCGACTGGTCGTCGCTACCTAGATGCTGCAGGTGGCGCGATTGTCGTCGGCATCGGCCATGGCCGACGTGCGGTTGCTGACGCCGCAGCGTCACAGATGGCGAAGATTGCCTACGCCCACGGGAGCGCCTTCACCGCTGAAGCGCTCGACGCCTGGGCGAGTGAGGTCGGCCCACTACTACCAATGAGCACCCCGTCGCTCTATCCGGTCTCGGGCGGCTCAGAGGCAGCAGAGACGGCACTCAAGATGGTGCGCACCTACTGGTTGGCCCAGGGCGAGCCAGATCGCACCGTCGTCGTCAGTCGATGGGGGAGTTATCACGGCAATACGCTCGGCGCGCTCGACCTCTCTGGGCGCACTGGTTTGCGCCGCCCATATGAGCCGTGGCTCGGTCGCTTTGAACATGTCTCTGCTGCCTACGCGTATCGCGCCGGCCAAGATGGTGCCAAAGCGATTGCCAGCGGAGCCGAAGCGGTTGCCGAACTTGACGCACTGCTGAACCGTGTCGGCCCCGGGCGCATTGCTGCCTTTGTTGCCGAGCCGATCGTTGGTGCAACGCTCGCCGCCGCCGTCCCACCCGATGATTATTGGCCAGCGGTCAGCGCCTGGTGCGCGCGCAACAAGGTGCTGCTCGTTGCCGACGAGGTGATGACCGGCTTCGGGCGAACGGGAACCTGGTTCGGGTCAAACCACTGGAAGCTGCAACCCGACCTGCTGCTCGCCGCAAAGGGCGTCACGAGTGGCTATTGGCCGTTCGGCTTTGTTGCCGCAGCCGCTCATATTGCCGAGCCGATCTTGGCGAGCGGCTTCGTGCACGGCTTCACCTATAGCCACTCAATTCCCGGAGCCGCCGTCGCGCGCTCCGTGCTGAAGATTCTGCGCGACGAGAACCTGATCGAAGCCTCTGCAGCCCGAGGCGCCCAACTGCGTGCGGCACTCGAAACAGAGCTCGCAAGCGATCCATGGGTCGGCGAGATTCGCGGGCGCGGACTCCTACTCGGGATTGAACTTGTTGCCGACCGCGCGAGCAAGACGCCGCATGCACGTGCCAAGCGCGTCACCGAGCGAGTACTTGCGCACGCCAAGAACGCTACGGATGTTGGCCTGCTGCTCTATAGCGCGACTGGCCAAGCGAACGGCGCTGACGGCGACCAGCTCGTGATCGGCCCACCGTTCGTCATTGGCGACGAGGAGATTGCGCGCATTGCCCGCGGGACCGCCGCAGCGATCCGCGCGGTGCGCGACGAGGCTTAGGCGTTAATCGCGAGAGTAATCTCGACGTTCCCCGCTAGCGCTGCTGAAATTGGGCAGCCGCCCTTCGCCCCTTCGGCAAGCTCCGCAAACTTGGCGGCATCAAGGCCGGGAACATCACCCTTCAAGGTGAGCGCCGACTTCGTGACGCGCCAACCCGCCTCAACCTTCTCAAAGGTTACGGTCGCCGAAACGTCGAGCTGCTTGGCCGGGGTGTTGTTGCGCGCCAGGCCGCCCGAGAGCGCCATGGCGAAGCAGGATGCGTGTGCTGCAGCGAGCAACTCCTCTGGAGAGGTTGAGCCGTCATGCGCCTCGGAGCGGCGCGGCCAGCTCACGGGCAGCGTGCCCACAGCACCGCTCTCAAATGAGGTGATGGCCCCGGAGCCCTCAAGAAGTGTGCCGTTCCAAATGGCGGTCGCCGTTCGTGTGGTCATGATTAACCCCCCTTAATGCTTTTTCAGCCCCGCAGCATCCTTGGCGGGATTCCGCGATACTACGCCTGTTGGGCACTGCTGCCCACTCCAATCGGTGAATAGAGGGGGTTCCATGTTTTTCCTGACCAAGCTCGCGGTCGCTCGACGCAGCGTGACCATCCTGATCGCACTCGCAATCTTCGGCGGGGGCGTGGCGAGCTGGGGGAGCCTGAAGCAGGAGCTGCTTCCAAACATCGATTTCCCGATCGTGACGATCATCGCCCCGTATCCAGGGGCTGGAACCGCCGATGTGGCCGACCAGGTGGCTGCGCCGATTGAGGCCGCTGTCGCTTCAGTCGCAGGGGTTGAGTCACTCCGCTCCGTCTCAACGACCGGGCTCGGCTTCGTCTCTGCCCAATTCGCCTACGGGAGCGACGTCAAGGAGATCGTGCGCCAGATCGAGACTGCCATCGCCGGATCCCGCCTCCCCTCAGGCGTGACCCCAGTGGTTCGCAACTTCAACATCAACTCTTCCGCCGTTGTGATTGCCACCCTGATCCCTAAGGGCGATACAACGCTGACCGAGCTTGCCGCCCTTGCACAGAGCGAGCTCATGCCGAGCATTCGTGGCATCAGTGGCATTTCGGCCGCCGATCTCTCGGGTGGCGTTGAGACGCAGGCCTTTATTCAACTTGATGCAGCCAAGCTCGCCGCGACCGGCGTCACCATGTCGCAAGTACAGGGTCTAATCCAGGCGAACAATCTGACCTTCCCAGGCGGCCAACTCCCAGTTGGTACAACCTTGGTGCCAGTGTCAGCCACAGGTCGCTTCACCTCCGTCGCCGACCTTGAGAACCTGATCGTTGGCGGCGGGGTATCACCTGCCGGTCAGCCATTCGCCGTCTTCCTTAAGGATGTCGCGACCGTCTCGCTCGCCGAGGTGCACACCACCGGCTGGTCCGAGACGAACGGCACTCCTGGCCTCACCATCAGTGTGAGTAAGTCGGCCGAAGCCAATACGGTCACGACCGCGCAGGACTCGATCGCCGCCATCGAAAAGTTCGCCGAAGCACATGCAGCACAGGTGAATCACTCAATCGTCACCGACTCGTCCATCTTCATCCTTGAATCCATTGATGCCCTCCTGAAGGAGGGCGGCCTAGGGGCAGCCTTCGCCGTCGTCGTGATCTTTGTCTTCTTGCTGAACCTGCGCTCAACCATCGTCGCTGCGGTAAGCATTCCGCTGAGCGTTTTGGCGGCCATCATCCTGATGTCGGTGACCGGAATCAGCATCAACATCATGACCCTTGGCGGCCTCGCCGTAGCGGTTGGTCGAGTCGTCGACGACTCAATTGTCGTGCTCGAAAACATCTACCGACACCGCAGCCAAGGCGAGCCGATCGGTGAAGCGGTGCTCAACGGCACACGCGAGGTCTCCTCGGCGATCACCAGCTCGACCATCACGACGATTGCGGTCTTCTTGCCGCTCGGCGTCGTGGGCGGCCTGATCAGCCAGTTCTTCCTCCCCTTCGCGCTCACCGTCACCTACGCCCTGCTCGCGTCGCTGATTGTTGCCCTCACGGTGATCCCAGTACTCGCCTACTTCTTGGTCAAGGTGAAGGGCTCCAAGGCAACGATTCCGTACGCGGTCGACACCGACCACGAGGAGGTCTCCATCTGGGGGCGTCTCTATCTGCCAGTGCTCGGGCTTGCGCTGCGTCGTCGCGCAACGAAGTTCGCCACCCTGCTCATTGCGTTCAGCCTCTTCCTTGGGGCCACCTCGCTCGCAGGGTCTATCCCAACTCAGTTCTTGAACAGCGGTAGTGAGAAGGTTCTGACGGTGACGGTCAACCCGCCACTCGGCACCTCGACAGAGCGCGTGCTTACGCGCAGCCGCGTCGCCTACGAGATTCTTGCCAAGGATCAAACGGTTAAGTTGGTCACCACCTCGATTCCGAGCGCGGATTCAACAGGCACGCAGACGCTCGTCGCCGCTACCACGGGCCGGGCGCCGAACGCTGCACGCATGACGGTCGTCCTCAGCTCCGATACCGATCTCGCTGAAGCGAAGACGCGGTTGGCGGAATCACTCGCCGAGGTCGGCACCCAGGGATGGACCGTGACAGTGGAAGAGATCGGCTTTGCCGCCGGCTCTAACGCGATCTCGGTGATCATTACTGGCGAGCAAGCCGCTGACGTAGAGGCCGCATCGGATCTTCTCGTTACAACACTCGCCACAAACAGTGATCTCGCAAACGTCAAGAGTGATCTCGTGAAGGCTGGCCGCCAGATTGAGATCACGGTCAACCCGTCTGCAGCTGCGATGGCCGGTCTCTCGGCAGCGCAGGTAGCCGGAGAGGTGCGCAATCTCCTCGTCGGTTCGCAGCTCGGGCAGATCACGATTGATGGCTCGAAGGTGAATCTCTCCATCAAAATTGATAGCAGCTCCATGAGTGACGTTGACGCGCTCGGCGCGTTCCTTGTTGGTGGCGCGAAGAAGGTGCCACTCAGCAGCATCGCAACGATTGAGGAGCTCTCCGTTCCTTCCAGCGTTACGCGCATCGATCAGTCGCTCGCCGCTAACGTGACGGGTGAGATTGCGGTCGCCGACACAGGCGCCGTGAACACTGCCGTCAAGACAGCGGTTACCGAACTGCAGGATGCAGGGAAGTTGAGCAAGGTCGACGTGCGCCTCGCCGGCGTGACGGAGCAGCAGAACGAGTCGTTCGGCGGCCTCTTCACAGCGATGGCCGTTGCGATCCTGCTCGTCTACCTGACCATGGTGCTGGTCTTTAACTCGCTGGTTGATCCGCTCGTGATCATGTTCAGTCTGCCGCTCGCCGTCATCGGCGCCTTCCCAGCGCTCTTGCTCACCAATCGTCCGATTGGCATCTCGGCACTTATCGGGTTCTTGATGTTGATCGGTATCGTGGTGACGAACGCCATCGTGCTGCTCGACCGCGTTGAACAGCTCCGCCATGAGGGGGTTCCAACCAAGGACGCCCTGCTCCGCGCTGGGGCAACACGCGTACGCCCAATTCTGATGACCGCGATCGCAACGATCCTGGCCCTCCTACCGCTCGCGTTGGGACCAAGCGAGGGATCGATCATCGCCGCCGAGCTGGGAACCGTGGTGATTGGCGGGTTGCTCTCGTCAACCCTGCTCACCCTACTCGTGGTGCCGGTGGTCTATAGCTTGGTTGACGGGCTCAAGGAGAACCTCTCACGAGGGAAGCGGGCAAAGGCTGCCTAATCGGGGCGCCCGCCCAATCCTGATAGGATCAGTCGGGATTACCCCGCACGATCCACCAGGGAAGAGGAGGCTCCATGACGGTCGCTAAGGAGACGGTTCGCGACGAACGGGAGCAGTACGCCTTCCACGACGACATCACCTACCTGCGCGAGACGAAGGCCGGCCTCACCGAGGCGACGGTTCGGGAGATCTCCGAGACGAAGGGCGAGCCAGCCTGGATGCTGGAGTATCGCCTTCGCGCCTTCAAGCACTTTGAGGCGCGTGCGATGCCGATGTGGGGTGGCGACCTCACCAAGCTCGACTTCTCGAAGATTGTCTACTACCGCAAGCCATCCGAGCGCGAAGAGAAGTCGTGGGACGACGTCCCCGACCAGATCAAGAAGACGTTCGAGCGACTCGGCATCCCAGAGGCGGAGCGGAAGTTCCTCTCGGGTGTTGGGGCGCAGTACGACTCCGAGGTTGTCTATCACTCCGTTCGCGAGGACCTACAGAAGCTCGGCGTCGTCTTCATGGGTACCGATCAAGGGATGAAGGAGTACCCAGAGATCTTCAAGAAGTACTTCGGCACCGTTGTGCCGGCAGAAGACAACAAGTTCGCCGCACTGAACTCTGCTGTTTGGTCGGGCGGCTCGTTCGTCTATGTGCCAAAGGGTGTTGATGTGCCGTTGCCACTGCAGGCCTACTTCCGCATCAACGGGCAGAACACTGGTCAGTTTGAACGAACCCTGATCGTTGTTGATGAAGGGGCGAGCCTCCATTACATCGAGGGCTGCACAGCGCCAAACTGGGCAACCGACTCACTGCACGTCGCCGTTGTTGAGGTGATTGCACTCCCAGGCGCGAAGGTTCGCTACACCACGATTCAGAACTGGTCGAACGATGTCTACAACCTGGTGACGAAGCGCGCACACGCGCATGCTGGCGCAACGGTTGAGTGGATCGACGCCAACACGGGAGCGCAGCTGACCATGAAGTACCCAGGCATCTACCTGCTCGGCGAGAAGGCACATGCCGAGATCGTCTCTGTTGCCGTTGCCTCTAAGGGTCAGCATCAGGACACCGGTGCGAAGGCGGTGCACCTTGCGCCGAACACCACCAGCCGCATCGTCGGCAAGTCAGTCTGCAAGGACGGCGGCGTGGCAACGTATCGCGGCACCGTCCGCGTGGCACCAGGCGCAACGGGCGTCACCACGAGCGTGCGCTGCGATGCACTGATCCTCGACGAGGGGAGCCGCTCTGAGACCTATCCGTACATCGACATCCAAGAGGACGACACATCAATGAGCCACGAGGCAACAGTCGGCCGCGTCTCCGACGATCAGATCTTCTATCTGATGAGCCGCGGCATGACGGAGAACGAGGCGACGAACTTGATCGTGCAGGGCTTCCTTGAAGTCTTCACCAAGGAGTTGCCGATGGAGTACGCCCTTGAGTTCAATCGCCTGATTCGACTCGAGATGGAGGGGGCCCTCGGGTGACCCGCCGCGCACTCGCTGATCTCCCACTCGAGTGGGCAACAACCGAGATGATCACCAAGCTCAGCCCAGGAGGTGCAGGCCTACCTGAGCGCACCGTGGCACTCGCCGCGTTTCACGCCCTCCCGACTGAGTCGAACCTACTCTTCACCGGGTACGTTGACCTTCGGGCGGCAGAGGTTGAGCGCGCAGCGCCCGCCGTTCTCCCGCAGGAGATTCGAGCACTCCCCGCAACGGCACTTCCGGAGGGCGCCGCGGCACTCATTGAAATCTCGAGCGCAGGGGTCAGCGCCTACCTTGGCGGGGAGGCCACCACTGCCGGCCTGAGCATTGCACCGCTCGTCCCATCCACGCCGATGGGTGGCGCAAGTGAGGATCGCACCGCTGCGTTGGTTGCCGCCCTCTGGAACACCGGCGTCTCGATTTCACTGAGCGCCGGTCATCTGCGCGCACCGATTGTTGTGCGCATCGTTGCCCCAGAGTCTGGCTCGTCGCTCCTTGCGCGCATCGCAGTCTCCCTCGGCGACGGCGCGCAGGCCTCGATCGTGGAAGAGATCAGCGGCAGCGCTGCTGCACCTGCAGTTGCCACATCGCTCTTGGCGACCAGTAGCGAGATTACGCTCGGGGCCCGCGCGACGTTGGCCCTCTCCTCCATCCAAGACCTCCCCGAAGATCGTGCCTACGTGACCGTCCGACGTCACACCTTTGGCGAGAAGGCGCAGCTGCAGCTTGCCGTGGCGCAGGTTGGCGCACGTCTCGTGCGGGGGCGCATCGATCACCTGCTTTCGGGCGATGGATCTGGCGTCCGCCAGGTTG
>JBILBX010000025.1:0-8510 GCA_044353495.1 Candidatus Limnocylindrus sp.
TGGCAGAACATATCGGGCACAGCTACACAAAAGACCGCAAGGTCCTGCTTAATCGGTTGCGCCGACTTGAGGGGCAGGTGCGCGGTATCGCGCGCATGGTCGACCGCGAAGAGTACTGCGTCGACATCCTGCAGCAGACCGCCGCGTTGCGTGCCGCCGTTGACGCGCTTGGCCTCCTCATTCTTGAAGATCACATTCGCGGTTGCATGAAAGATGCGGCAGAGAAGGGTGATGCAGAGAAGTCGATTGAAGAGGTCCTTGATGTCGTGCGTCGATCTATGGGCCGACCGGCGCGCAGCGCAACGCCGAAGAGTGGAGCGAGCGACTGAGTCCCGACACGACACCTTCCGAACGCGCACCGCTTCCCACTGATCCGAGTGCGTTGCCGCCAACGGAACGTGACACGCTTGATGAACTAGCACGCCAGCTTTCCGCAGCCTCGCTTCCTGAACTCTCTGCTGCCGAAACGGCAATCATCACTGCACACTTGCGGCTGCTGGATGCATGGAACCCGGCAATCAACCTCACGCGTGTCAGTGATCCGATCGAACGCGCGACGCGGCATCTTCTTGATTCACTGGTAGCTGCGCCCCACATTGAGCGGCTTCTTCCCAACGGCGGAAAGTCTGCAGACCTTGGGTCTGGTGGTGGGTTCCCTGGCATACCGCTGGCGGCGCGCTTGCTTTCACGCCACAGCAATCTTTCAATGACGCTTGTGGAATCTATTGGAAAGAAGGCACGATTTCTTGAAGCGGTGACTGCGGCGAGCGGACTTGTGCCGCGACTGCGCGTTGCACATGCACGTGCCGAAGATCTCGCACAAGGCGGGGGCGTACGTTTTGATGTGATCACGGCCCGTGCTGTCGCACCCTTGGGTGAGCTCATTCGACTGGCTGCTCCGCTCCTCACGCCAACAGGCTCACTGCTCGCGTGGAAACGTGCGAGTGACGAGTGGGATGCAGAGCTAGGCGCCGCATCTTCTTTCATCGGTGCGAGTGCGATTGAGGTGATTCCGGTGAACGCCGCGAGCCTGGCGGGGGCTCTCCTCGTGCGGGTGACGCCGCACGAATCGGAGCGGGAGAGAGCGCGGGTATAGGATTAGGGAACCCGTAACTGACGAAAAACCATTGGGAAAGGTGCTGTGAGCCGCGATGACCTCTGACGATCAGAAGGCGAAGCCTGACTGGAGCGACAACGACACAGGTGAGGAGCTCTTTGTCGAGCCCTCCCCAGACCACCTCGTGGCATCAGCGGCGGGCAGTGCCCCGGTCCATGACCTAGGGAAGGCCACCACAGCCGCAAAGCGCTTCATCTTTGGGCGACCAATCTCAAATGCTGAGGAGGGCGAGGAGCGCCTTAGTAAGACTCTCGCCCTGCCGATCTTCTCCTCTGACGCAATCTCGTCGAGCGCCTATGCGAGCGAAGAGATCCTGATCGTGCTCGCCTCTGCGGGTGCCTCATACCTGGCATTCGGCCCGGTCATCGCGCTGGCCGTCGGCCTTCTTCTTGCGATCGTCGCGCTGAGCTATCGGCAGGTCTGCTTCGGGTTTCCGCAGGGCGGCGGTGCATACGCCGTTGCGAAGAGCACGCTCGGCACTGGCCCCGCACTCATTGCTGCATCATGTCTCGTCATTGACTATGTCCTCACGGCGGCGGTAAGTACCGCGGCTGGCGTTGCGGCCATCACCTCAGCGCTACCTGAGCTTTCGCCGTTCCGCCTTGAGCTGGCGATTGGTGCGCTAGTGCTTCTTGTTATTGCCAATCTTCGGGGGCTGCGTGAATCAGGGAAGCTGTTCGCCATCCCTACGTACCTATTTGTCTTCGGCGCGCTTGCGGTGATCGCTATCGGTCTTATTCGTATCGCACTCGGCGACCCGGCCGTCAATTGGAGCGAAGGGGTCACGGTCATCCCACACAACGAGATGCAGCTCATCTTGCCCTTCTTGTTGCTAAAAGCGTTTGCCTATGGTTCTGTGGCTCTTACTGGAACAGAGGCAATCTCAGATGGCGTTCCTGCCTTCAAGAAGCCTGAGGCGAAGAATGCGGCGAACACAATGAGCATCATGTCTGTTCTGCTCGCGACAATCTTCTTTGGCATCTCGCTGCTGGCGTTTGCGTTTGGCAAGGTCCCGCAAGAGGTTGGTGGCGAAACGTTGATGTCGCAGATTGCTCGAGCCTCATTCGGAGATGGAATCTTCTATGTTGTCTATCAGATTGCAACCACTGGCATCTTGCTTCTTGCAGCCAACACCGGATTTAACGGTGGGCCACAGCTTGCGCGAATCTTGGCTCGAGACGGATTTCTGCCGCGTCAGGTTGGGCAGCGCAGCGATAGGCTCGCGTACGCTGGTGGAATTCTGACGATTGCTGTCGGCGCTGTGATCTTCCTTCTCGCAACGGGCGCACTCGTCACCCTCTTGATTCCTGCCTATGCAATCGGGGTCTTTCTTGGATTCACGATCAGCCAAGCAGGCATGGTCGTGCACTGGCGAAATGTTCGCGGTGCCGATTGGCAGAAGAAGGCACTGCTGAATGGTGTTGGGGCAGTGGTCACCGGCCTTGTGCTTGCCATCATCTCGCTTGCAAAGTTTGCTGTTGGCGGTTGGATTGTCTTTGTTCTTGTGCCGATTGGTGCTCTCTTCATGCTGTTCGTACGCCGCCGCTACAACCTGCATGAGCGTGAGCTCGCAATCAAGCCGAACCTTGTGTTTGATGCGCCACATCGACCACGAAGGATCATTGCCCCGTTCGGTGAGATCAACCGCTCGACAGTTCGTGCAATTACACTCGGTCGAATCCTTGAGGGCACAACCGGTGAGCTGACCGCGATTCGCGTCGTGTTTGATGCGACTGAAGAGGCGGAGATCCGCGAGCGTTTTGAACGGCTCTTCCCTGGCGTCCGCCTCGTCACCGTAGAATCCCCATTCCGCGCCATCGTGGAGCCGATCTGCCACTACCTTGACGAGATTGAGGATGAAGATTCACACCTGCCGGCGGAGCAGCGCCGCATCAACGTAGTGTTGATCCCCGAGTACGCCGGTCGACACTGGTGGGATCGCATCCTGCATAACGGCAACGGGAAGCGCCTTCGCGAGACGTTGCTTGGCCGACGCAACACGGTGATCCTCGACGTTCCGTACCGCCGCGACCTCGAGTAGGTCCTTCAGCGCTCCGGAAACCCCAGAAGCTACTCGCCCCGTACGGGGGCGTCACCGTCGCTAGACCTCCTACTCTGTGGATAACTCTCTTGACAATGGCATTGATAGGGTTGTAGCCTCTCTGGGTGTTGAAGAGCAGGGGTGCCGGCGTTGATCCAGCGCGGCCGGTCTACGTGATCAGCGTGGCCGCCAATATCGTTTCGGCCCATCCACGAACCCTACGAATCTACGAGGAGGAGGGCCTCATCTGCCCCTCCCGGACCGAATCGAACATCCGCCTCTTCTCTGAGAACGATCTGCGGCGAATCCTCTGGATACGTCACCTCACCCAAGACTTTGGGGTCAACCTCGCCGGGATCAAGCTCCTCTTTGAACTCGAGGAGCGGCTCGGGGAACGAATTTTGGAACGACTGTACGAAGAGGGTCAAAGCAAAGAGGCGAAGCGAGCGCCGCAGGCTGCGGCAGGAAGGGGACGAGCATGAGTGAGCGAACCGAACGAGAGATTCAGGCAGATCTAGATGAGGAGCTCAACGAAGAGGAGCAGCTCGCCATTGACGAGGCTGTTGCCGCAAGCGACGACGACACGGTTGTGCCACGTGGTCGCGGATCCTTCCCCCTTGTTCCCCTCCGCGAGATCGTCATCTTCCCCGAGATGGTTGCGCCACTCAAGGTTGGCCGTGACAAGAGCGTTGCCGCCATTCGCGCTGCTGCTGCTGCCGGTGGCTGGATCGCGCTGGTCACCCAGCGTGAGCCAGAGCAAGAGGAGATCACCTCTGTTGACCAGCTGCATGCGATGGGCACGCTCGCCAAGATCGCCCAGGTGGTGAACCTTCCCGACGGCACACTGCGCGCCGTGGTGCAGGGGCAGCGTCGCCTTAAGGTGAAGTCGCTCGACACCACTGGTGCCGCACTCATGTTGAAGGGGACCATCGTCGAAACGCCTGAGGTCACCGGCGTTGAGGTAGAGGCGCTGATGCGCAGCGTGCAGGCGCAGGTAGAGACGTATGTCACCTCTGGTGCGCCGGTGCCACCTGAGGCCGCTGTCGCGGCGAAGAACATCAGCGATCCAGGGTTGCTCGCCGACATGACGGCCTACACCCCAGACATGACGACCGATCAGCGACAGGAGCTGCTTGAGACGATCGATGTGGTGGCGCGACTGAAGTACGTCGCGTCGTTCCTATCACGACAGATTGAGATTCTCGAGATCAAGGGGAAGATTCAATCTGACGTGCGCTCTGAGATGGATAAGAGCCAGCGCGAATACTTCTTGCGCGAACAGCTCAAGGCGATTCAGCGCGAACTCGGCGAAGAGGACCCACAGCAGGCGGAGACGAATGAGCTGCGCGAGAAGGTGGAAGCCTCTGGCATGCCGGAGGAGATCAAGTCGCGCGCACTCAAGGAGCTCGATCGCATGAGCCGCATCCCGTCCGCCTCTCCTGAGGTTGGCGTGATTCGTACGTACGTTGATTGGTTGATCTCGATGCCGTGGAACGTTGCCACCGAAGACCGCATCGAGATCAAAGAGGCGGCCAAGGTGCTCGCCGACGATCACTACGGCCTAGAGAAAGTGAAGGAGCGCATCATTGAGTATCTCGCGGTGCGCAAGCTCGCTCCGCAGGTGAAGAGCCCAATCCTCTGCTTCGCCGGCCCTCCAGGGGTTGGTAAGACCTCACTCGGTAAGTCGATCGCTCGCGCGATGGGCCGCAAGTTCGTGCGCATGAGCCTCGGTGGCTTGCACGACGAGGCGGAGATCCGTGGACATCGTCGCACCTACATCGGTGCACTCCCGGGGCGCATTGTGCAGGGGATCAAGCAGGCGGGCACAAAGAACCCCGTCTTCATGCTCGATGAGATCGACAAGCTCGGCGCAGACTTCCGCGGCGATCCGTCGTCGGCGCTCCTTGAGGTGCTTGACCCTGAGCAGAATGCAACCTTCCAGGACAACTACCTCGAGGTGGAGTTTGATCTGTCGCAGGTGCTCTTCGTTGCCACCGCGAATCAGCTCGACACTATCCCGGCGCCGCTGCGCGACCGTATGGAGATCATCCAGATTCCTGGGTACACCGAGGCGGAGAAGGTGCAGATCGCGAAGCGCTACATCCTGCCGAAGCAGCGCGAGAACCACGGCCTAACCGAGGCGCAGGCGATCGTTCCTGATGAGACGCTCGTGCACCTGATTCGGCACTACACGCGCGAAGCGGGCGTGCGTAATGCGGAGCGAGAGATCGCCACCGTGATGCGCAAGTTGGCACGTGCCGTTGCTGAGAAGAAGGGGCGTAAGCCTGAGGTTGATGCCAAGCGGCTTGCCACCTGGCTTGGGCCAGAGCGGCACGAGTACGGCGAGATGGATAACGACGACCAGGTCGGTTCAGCGACCGGCCTCGTGGTGACGCCTGTCGGCGGCGATGTTGTCACCGTCGAGGTTGGTGTAATGGAGGGGCGTGAGGAGTTGATCCTCACCGGCCAGCTCGGCGATGTGATGAAGGAGTCGGCGCGCGCCGCACTCACTTGGATCAAGGCGCACGGAGCGGAGCTTGGCATTGCGCCAGAGCGCTTTGAGAAGTCTGGTCTGCACATTCACGTGCCAGCGGGCGCAATTCCGAAGGATGGCCCTTCGGCGGGCGTGACGATGGCAACGGCGATTGTGTCGGCGCTCACCGGCATCCCAGTTCGTAAAGAGGTGGCAATGACCGGTGAGATCACGCTCCGCGGGCGCGTGCTACCGATCGGTGGCCTCAAGAGCAAGGCGCTGGCGGCACACGCCTCTGGGGCACGCGTGGTGCTGATTCCGAAGAAGAACGAGAAGGACCTGCCGGAGATCCCTGAGGAGATCCGCAAGTCGCTGAAGATCATTCCGGTGGAGACGATCGGCCAGGTGCTCGAGCATGCCCTGCGCCGCAAGCCGAAGCCGCTCCCAGCGAACCACGGCACTCCGCGGCCGCCGCGGATCCCCGTGCGCTCGCCTGGGGCGTCGGGCCGGCCGAGCTGACCCGCCGCGTTGATCAACCGACTCGCAGACCGTATTGAGGAGGCGCTCCGTCGCGATGCGACGGGGCGTCTCCCCGCACTCCCCCTACCGCTCCCCGACGCGCTCACCCCGCTGCGACTGCCAAGCCTTGAGCCTGTCGATCTGAATCCGCCTCCAAGTAGCAATCCGCGCATTGCAGTGGTGACTGCGCTCCTGGTGCCTCCGTTGGCCCTGGGGAGCTGCAGTCCTACGGGCGGTGGTGAGAGCGTTGACCCGCATCCGTTCGACTGTCAGGTGCTGCTGATTAAGCGGGCTGAGCGCGGCCGACACGGCGGACAGATCGCCCTTCCAGGTGGTGAACTCGAGGGGAACGAAACGCCGCAAGAGACGGCGATCCGCGAACTCCATGAAGAGCTCGGCTTTCACGCTGCTGACCCAGAACACGACATTCGCTTTGTGGGCTCTCTCGATCCCGCATACGTGCCAGCCAGCAACTTCCTTGTGCAGGTGCTGGTTGCCGTTGCGCCACAAACACCACACATCACGCCCGACCCGCGTGAGGTTGCCGAAACCCTCGGCGCTGAGCTCGGCCTCTTTGATCCACGCCATGAGATGCACGTCGTCGATGCAACAGAGAACGGTCAACTTTTACGCTATGGCGTTGTCCCGGTGCCAGGAGAGCGGCGAGTCTGGGGCCTTACGGCGCGCCTGCTCTGCGAACTTGCTTCGCGCCTCGCGAAGGCGTAACGCGCTAGGCGCTGCGGCGACGCGGCCCTGGTGGCGCGGGAATCGGTGCGTTGAATCCACTCGGTAGCGCACCCTGCTCTGCAAGCCGACGAATCACGAAGCCGTAGTACTCGTCGACCGATGCGCCGACGCGATCCCACGTGAAGAGCTCAGAGCGTTCGATGCCGGCGGCACTAAGTCGCGCCTTCAGTTCTGGGTCGTGGATCACGCGGCCGATTGCATCAGCGAGTGCGTCAGAGTCTGCCGGTGGAACCAAGATGCCATCACGTTCGCGTCGCACGACGGCGCGGTAGCCATGGATGTCGGAGCAGATCACTGGCGCACCAGCCGACATGGCCTCTAGCAGGACGATGCCAAATGATTCTCTCCCCGTTGCTGGTGAGACAAAGACATCTGCCGTCTTGAAGAGCTGCCGCTTCTCTGCATCGCTGACGCGACCAAGAAACTCGACATCATTGAGCTGTCGCGTGAGTACGTAGCGGCGCGCTTCGCGTTCACCAGGGCCACTGCCAACAATTAGGAGGCGAACCTGCTCCCCGTTCACCTGCATCTTGCGAATCGCGCGCAAGAGATGAATCAGGCCCTTGCGAGGTTCCATGCGGCCGACAAAGAGGACGTTTGGAACGCCGTCGCGATAGCGAGCGATCGGTACCGCTCTGCGATAGAGACTCGGCTCAACGCCGTTTGGCACGATCTTGTACTCGCTTGGAAAGTAGCGGCTGATGAAGTGGCGCGCCGCCGGGCTCACGGCGATTCGCCCGTGCAGTCGATTTGCGTAGTCACCCATGACGCGTCGTCCAAACTCATAGCTGAGCGAGAGCCCACCGAATGCGTGGAAGGTGCCAATGTTCACAGATTTGGAAAGCGTCAGCACCACAAGGCTAAGGAACGGCACGAACGGCTCATGGAAGTGCAGCACATCAAACTGTTCTCGTTCGAGTAACTCGCGCACCTGGCGCAGATAGGTTGGGCTCAACGTGATCGTGCCCATGGAGCCGTTGAAGGGAACGCTGAATCCTTTGCCGATTCGAATCACGTCGCCTTCAGATGCCTTCTGAAGGCCGTGGCTGCTGGTGATGATGCGCACATCATGGCCACGCAAACGGAGGACGCGGTAGAGGCTGCCAACGTGATCGTTCACGCCACCAGGCATTGGATACACGTACGGGGTGACAAGGCCGATCTTCACTTCTGTTTCACCGGTCGCTTGTGACTGTGTGGATAGCCGAGGTCACGCCCATGTCGCTCGCCGCCGAGCGTCCAGATCGGTCGCGTGACGCCGCGTAGATCTTGTCCAAGCCCGATGAGGTTGCGCAGCATCTGGCGGGCGAAGATCGCAGGGCTCTCCAGCATGGTGTGGTCTTCACCCTCCCCCGGCTTCACCGTGCCGGCGAGGATCGCTCGACGCAGCGCCGCCGCCGATCGGCCTGGGAAGGTCGTGTAGACGCGCCCGATCGCCTCAAGCACGTGGGCATCAGAGGAGCCGACCCCGGGGAGGCCCAGCTCCTTCGCCAGCCGCTGCACTCGAGCCCGCGGGAAGGTGCCGAAGATCGTGGGGTTGAAGGTCTCCAGGGCATCGGGGCGGCAGGCTGGGTCACGATCGTTCGCTACGGCCCGCAGTGCCCCCGCCTGGG
>JBILBX010000132.1:0-2612 GCA_044353495.1 Candidatus Limnocylindrus sp.
GGGCGCGCGGTGGACTTATTCGCGTGCGCGAGTTCACGATGAAGGACGCCTATAGCGCCGACCGTGATGAGGCGGGCCTTGATCGCTCCTACAAGCTCTACTACCACGCCTATACGCGCATCTTTGCGCGGCTTGGACTCGAGGCGATCGCCGTGGCCAGCGATGTTGGCATGATGGGCGGCTCACTGGCGCATGAGTTCATGGCCTTCAGCCCGTTTGGTGAAGATAGCCTCGTGCTCTGCGATGGCTGCGGCGCTGCTGCGAACCGACAGGTCGCCGTTGTGAAGCGCGAGATCCCAGCAAGCGCGCCACAGGAGCCGCTCAAGGAGATCGCAACGCCAGGCGCCTCAACCATTGTTGAACTTGCGGCGCAGCTGAAGGTTCCTGCGTCAACCTGTGCAAAGGCGGTCTTCTTCGCCGACCGCGATGGACGACTCATTGTTGCCATCGTCCGCGGCGATGATGAGGTGGAAGAGACGAAGTTGACCAACGCCATCGGTGCGCGAGACCTCCGACCCGCACGCGAAGAAGAGATTCGCGCCGCTGGCATGGAGCCAGGGTACGCATCCCCTGTGGGAATCAAGGAGGCAACCGTCGTCGTGGATGAGCTCGTCGCGACGACTGCCAATATGGTTGCAGGAGCGAACAAGGCGGGCTATCACCTGACCGGCGTGAACGTCGGCCGAGACTACACGCCAACTGCCGTCGCCGACATCGCGTCAGCGAAGGTGGGCGATGCCTGCCTCGCCTGTGGTGGCAAACTGCGCATCGAGAACGGCATTGAGGTTGGCAACATCTTCAAGCTCGGCACTCGATACACCGGTGCGCTGGGTGCGACCTACGCCGACGAGGCGGGGGTCTCGCATCCGATCGTGATGGGCTCGTATGGGATCGGCGTTGGTCGTGCGGTTGCCTGCATCGCTGAGGCGCACCACGACGAGAAGGGCCTCTCCTGGCCGATCTCAATCAGCCCCTTCGACGCGCAGGTTGCGATCGTTGGCGCGAACAAGGACCCGAAGGTGACCGAGATCGCACTCGCCCTTGAGGCGGAGGCGGAGGCTGCTGGCATTGAGCTGCTCGTTGACGATCGCGCCGAGACCCCTGGCGTGAAGTTCGCCGATGCCGAGCTGATTGGTGCGCCATGGATGATCACCATCTCGCCGCGCTCACTTGAAGCTGGCGGCGCAGAGGTTACCCGGCGCTCAACGGGTGAGCGAAGCGTCCTACCGGTGAGCGAAGTGCTCAACGCTATTCGTGGCGCGCAGGCGAGCGATCGTGCCGCGATTGAGGCGGAGTTGCTCAAGCGCGGGTATCCACCGCGGCATGCAGCACGCGATCCGCATCCAGCCGCCTGATGCCAGATTTCGTTATTGGGCTTGCGACGGTACTGGTCTCTGCAGGGATCACCTATCTGGTTGTTCGCCGCTTCACAGCGCAAGACGTAGCAACAGAGGCCGATCGCGCAGCACGGGAGAGCAGTCGGGCAGACGTTGCCTGGGATCGCGCTGATCGTCGATCTGAGCGCCTGAACGCCTTGCTTGAGGCGACCGACGACGCCATTCTCCGTGTCGGATCTGATCTCGTCATCCGCGCCGCAAGCCCGGTCACCGGTGAGATCCTTGCGCGCGGTGATGTGCAGTTCCGTGGCATGCCGCTGATCGAAGCGACCGTTGACTTCCGACTCGAGGAACTCACCCGCAAGGCGATCGCTGGCGAAGTGCATCGCGGCGAGATTGATATTCGCGACGGTCGCCTTGGGCACTCCGACGAGGCGCGACACGTCTCTGTGGTGGCAGCACCCGATGGTGATGGCGGCGCCTGGCTGGTCTTGCGCGACCTGACTGAGGTGCGTCGACTGCGACAGATTCGCACCGAGTTCGTAGACAACCTCTCGCACGAGCTGCGCACACCACTCTCAACGATTCGCCTGCTTGCGGAGACGATTGGCGGCGCCGCGGCGAAGGGCGATGTTTCTGGTGTGGCAAGCCGCAGTGCCAAGATCGAGGTTGAGGTGCTCCACCTCGTGCAGATGGCCGATGAGATGCTCGACCTCGCCACCCTGGAGGCGGGTGAGATCCCGCTCCGCAAGGCCGAGTTCGACCTGATCACCTTGGCCGAGGAGGTCGCACAGCGGTTCACTCCGGTCGCGGCACAGCATGGCGGCGGCATTGATGTGATCGGCACGGGCCCACTCCTGATTACTGGCGACCGTGATCGCCTACGCCAGGCGGTGGCGAACCTCGTCCATAACGCGGTGAAGTACAGCCGTGAGGGGGGACGAGTTGAACTAGAAGTTGAACGACTGAGCGATGGCGGATCCAAGATCGCAGTGGTGGATCACGGCATTGGTATCGATCGTGCCCACCTCTCGCGCATCTTTGAACGGTTCTTCACCGTGGAGCGAGTGGATGGTGGCGCCGGGGCCGTTGGCGGCGGTGGGACCGGACTCGGGCTCGCGATTGCCCGACACGCCGTGCTTCGTCACGGGGGCGAGATCACAGTCACCTCAACGACGGGGGTGGGGACAACGTTCACCATTACGCTGCCACCAGCAGGAGACGCCTCCTGACTCATCGCCCGAGCGCGATCGGTCGCGCACGTGAGGCACTGCA
>JBILBX010000133.1:0-2609 GCA_044353495.1 Candidatus Limnocylindrus sp.
GCCACCAACGGTGCCGCCCGCAAGGATCGCGATATGCGCATCGGCGGTGGCGGTGAAGCCTGAGTCGAGATAGAGGCGCTCGTAGGCGTCACGCTCCTTTGTTGGGAAGGTCTCCTCGGTATAGAGGTCACCCGCCTCAATGACGAGCACTTCGCGACCTGCGGCGGAGAGGTCGCGCGCAATGCTTCCACCGCCAGCTCCTGAGCCGATCACCAAAACGTCAACGGCGATCCGCTCTGCAGAACCTGGGTCAAAGGCGGTGATCTTTGTGACGTTGGCCGTGGTTTCGTTTGGAGTTGGGTTGTAGCCCAAGCCGCTAAGGCGGGTCCGCACGAGTGCATCGGCCGGTTCATCGGCATCCGAGTAGGCAATGAACGAGAGGAGTTTGCGGAAGACGGCAGCGCCGCTGCGGAGCATCGGCACGGGATGTTGCACCCAGCGGCGCAAGAACTCGTCTCGCTGCGACGCCTTTAAGGTGCCGAACCGCGCGAGGCGCCCGCCAATCAGCAGGCTGCCGATTCGGGTATCGAGAAGGTTGAGCACCAGCCGGAGCTGGCCGTGGAGGGCAGGATCAACCACCTTGGCGATCGCCGTCTCCGCGGCGGCGGCGCGTGCCGCACCTCCTCCAGCGACGAACCCCTCTGCCAGCGCGGCAAGGGTACGGCGTTGAGATTCACTAAAGATGCCCGCAGGGGTCGAAGCAGACGGCGTGCGTGCTGATCGTTTAGCGGTAGCCATGCCGCATATCTTGCCTCTTTATGCGTGCGTCGGCTGACGGTGGCGCGCCGCTGGGGTACGATCGGCACCGTTGGCGCGTGGCCAAGCGGTAAGGCACCTGCCTCTGGAGCAGGGGATCCTAGGTTCGAATCCTAGCGCGCCAGCCAACTCTCTCGGTGCGAAACGCACCCATTAGCGCAGCGTGTCGAGCCAGCCTCCGACCGCGTCAATGAACTCCGGCACGCCCTCTTCAAACGGCACATGGCCGATCTCTGGCAGCACGACCCACGCTGCCTCTGGCAGGTCTCCTCGGAGTACCTCGCCGCTCGTTAACGGCACCCAACTGTCGTCTCGCCCCCAGAGGATCAGCGTTGGCGGTGACCCAGCGGCCGCGGTGAGATCTTCAATCGGTGCCGGGAGTGCATTTTTAGCGCCGTCGCGAACGATGCCGAGGAGTGCCAGATCCCAATCGCGCAACTGTGATGATGCGGCGTAGCCTGCGACCAGGTCTGGAGTGACGGCGCTCTTCACGGCGAAGGCGGAGGAGAGCAGTTCACCAAACCTTGCGGGGCTGAAGGCGTTGCGGATCACAATGCGTGCGATGCGCCGGATCGGCGGCACGTCGAGTAGTGCAGCAGTGGTCGATGGGGAGCTGCTGACGCCACTCTTCGGCTGTGCGACAGCAGCATCGATGTAGGCGAGGCCAGCAACGCGCTCTGGTGCGAGGGCGAGCATCCAACTGATCACGTTGCCGCCCATGCTGTGCCCGAGGAGTACGGCCCGATCAACGTTCAGTTGGTCAAGGACCGCGAGGGCGAAGGCCGCCTGCGCCTTATGACTGTAGTCGCGCCCCCACGACTTCTCGGAGAGACCGAACCCCGGCAGGTCGATCGCGATCACATGCCATCCGCGCGCGGCGAGCGGCGCCATCACAGTGCGATAGCCGTAGGTGCTCCCACCAAAGCCGTGAATCAGCAGTAGCGCGGGGTCGCGCGGGTCGCCCGCCTCGGCGACAACGCTCTGTACGCCATCGGCGGTGATGATGCGTGCCCCTGGGGCGGCGGCCGTTGCCAGGAGTGTCGCGGGGTCAGCGTCGGCACCCTTCGGAATGTCAATCAGGTAGGGGAGCGTGGTCAGGCCCGCCAGCAGAACGATGAGTGCGATCCCGAACGTGCGCAGCCGCTTCATGCCGTTGAGGATAGCGCGCTGGTAATCGGGCGGTAATCCACTTCGCTACAATCCCTCCATGAGCAACACACGCGTCCTTTTCCTCTGCACACACAACAGCGCCCGCTCGCAGATCGCCGAGGCGCTCCTGCGCTCGCGTGGACGCGGCGCATTCGAGGTAGAGAGTGCCGGTACCGAGGCGACGTTGGTTCGGCCCCACGCCCTCACCGTGCTGAGCGAGATCGGTATTGATGCCTCGGCCCAGACCAGCAAAACGCTGCACCAGTTCCTCGATGAACCATTCGACTACGTGATCACCGTCTGTGACGCAGCGAACGATGCCTGCCCCATCTTTCCGAATGGTGGCCAGCGCGAGCACTGGTCACTGCCAGACCCCTCAAAGGTTGGGGGGAGCGAAGAGCGTCAGCTGGAGGCGTATCGCGAGGTACGCGACGATCTAGAGATCCGCATCATGGAGTTCATCCGCAAGGTTGAGGCGACCGCGAAGAGTTAGCGGCGACCTCGCTGCAGGCGAATCATCTGCGCCTTGGCGATCAAGTCGCGCGGGAAGTCGAGCAGGATCGGTTCGTAGCCGAGGGGAATCTCCATGTGGAGCCCAGCCTTTGTGAGCTTGCGCACCAGGCTCAACTTATCCATCTCGTCGGGGGCAACAAAGCTGACCGCCTCACCGAGTGCGCCAGCGCGACCGGTGCGGCCGATGCGGT
>JBILBX010000134.1:0-2596 GCA_044353495.1 Candidatus Limnocylindrus sp.
CCCAGCCGAGGCGAATAATGCGCGCCGCCATCCAGTCGGTCAGCGTGGCGATATCCCAGCCCGTATCTTCACCGGCCTTCAGTGGCGCTTGGATCGTGCCGAAGAAGGAGTCGTTGTCGTTGATCGCCTCAACGTAGTTGACCTTGGTGCTGTACTCCGTCTCAAAGGCGGTAACCGTTGGTCGCGCCAACTCGTCTTCGCTCAGGTCGATGTAGAGCGTCCAGTTTGCGACGTTGACAACATCAGAAATGGTGTCGGACTGCGACGGCTTTGGGCTCGGCGACGTCGAGCTGCCAGAGGTGCCGCAGGCGGCGAGGAAGGCGGCGGTGCCAGCAGCGGCCGCTCCTACTTTAAGAACCGTTCGTCGGCTTACCAGCATCTCGTTCTTCTTCTCGGTGCTCATCGTGCCCTCCTTCTGCGCCTTAGGCGCTCTTCGAATCGCCGACCACGAAGCCGTGATCGGGTTTCCAGGTCAAAGCAACCCGCTCTCCGGGTCGCCACGTGTCGCTCCGCGTCGTGCGGTCGACGTTCTGCTCGCTTACGAGAAGGCGCAGGCCACCAGCGCCCTCCACGGTGTACTGCGTCAGCACACCGAGGTAACTCGTATCAACAACCGTGCCGTCGAGTCGATTCCCCTTCGACTCTTGTCCAGGCTCCAACAGCGTGAGCTTCTCTGGGCGCACGCCGATGGCGCCACCCGTGCCGATGTCGCCGAGGCTCTTCGGTGCACGCACAACGTCGCCAGAAGGGAGGGTGATGGTCCACGAATCTCCATCGGAGCCAATCTTCCCCTCGAGCAGATTGCTCGCGCCGACGAAGCTCGCCACGAAGCGCGTCGTTGGGCGCTCGTACAGTGTCTCTGGTCCGGCAAGCTGTTCGTAGCGCCCTTTGTTCATGACGGCAATTCGATCGGACATCGTCATCGCCTCTTCTTGATCGTGGGTGACATAGATGAAGGTGATGCCGACTTCACGCTGGATGCGCTTCAGTTCAATGCCCATCTGCTTGCGCAGCTTCAGGTCGAGTGCGCCGAGCGGCTCATCAAGCAGAAGTACCGCGGGGCGATTCACCAGCGCGCGTGCAAGGGCAACGCGCTGCGCCTGTCCGCCGGAGAGTTGCGCCGGCTTGCGCTTCTCGTAGCCGATCAACTGCACGAGCTCGAGCGCCTCGCCGACGCGACGCGTGACTTCGTCACCTTTAATGCCAGAGCGGCGTAGGCCGAAGGCAACATTCTCGAAGATGGTGAGATGCGGAAAGAGCGCGTAGCTCTGGAAGACGGTGTTGACGTCGCGCTCGTGGGCGGGGAGGAAGGTGACGTCTTCGCCCTTCAACTCAATGAGGCCGCTCGTCGGCTGCTCGAAGCCACCGATCATGCGCAGCGTGGTGGTCTTGCCACAACCGGATGGGCCGAGGAGGGTGAAGAACTCGCCGTCGGAGACATCAAGCGTGATGCCGTCTACTGCGGTCTGATCTCCGAACATCTTGGTCACGTTGACCAGGCGAACGTCGACGTCTGCCACCCTCGGTTTCACCTCCGCGGACACCTGTCCTATCCCTGCCCCTCAAGTGAGGACCTGCAGAGACTATGACCCACGGGGGGTGGGGTCAAACGCCGTTGCGGGTAGGATGGGGGTGATGCGCCCGTGGGGCGCCACCGCGAGCCCCGATCGGGGCGAAAGGGGATCCGTGGCCACCACCGAAGCAGCCGTCCTCCAGGCCCTCTCCGGCGTCCAGGAGCCCGAGCTCGGTCGCGACATTGTTACATTGGACATGGTCAAGGAGATCACGCTCGACGGCGACCAGGCGAGCTTCATGATCGAGCTCACCACCCCTGCCTGCCCCCTGAAGGACGTGATTGAGCGCGATATCCGCGCCGCCCTCGATGGGATCGGTGTAACAGTGGCCGAGCTCCGCTGGGGCTCGAAGGTCCGTCGCGCCTCCGCCTCGACCCAGGAGCGCCTCCTCCCCGGCATTCGTAACATTGTGGCCGTTGCCTCAGGGAAGGGCGGGGTCGGCAAGAGCACCGTCTCAGTCAACCTGGCTGTGGCCCTAGCCCAGAGCGGGGCCCGCGTCGGCCTCCTCGACGCCGACATCACCGGGCCGAACCTGCCGCAGATGATGGGGGCGACCGGCACCCCGAAGTCGAGCGCTGGCGGCAAGATCGAGCCGATCGAGCGCCACGGCGTCAAGCTCATCTCCATTCAGTTCTTTGTGCCAGAGGGTCAGCCGATCGTTTGGCGCGGCCCGCTCATCGGTGGCGCCATTCAGCAGTTCCTACGCGATGTGGAGTGGGGCGACCTCGACTATCTCGTCGTCGATCTGCCACCTGGAACCTCTGATGCACAGCTCACCCTGGCGCAGGCGGTACCAATCGCCGGCGCGGTGCTCGTCACAACGCCACAAGATGTTGCTCTCTCCGATGTGACTAAGGCACTCGCGATGTTCCGACGCATGAATGTGCCAATTCTCGGCATCGTTGAAAACATGTCGGCATTTGCCTGCCCACACTGCGGTGAGCTCACCGAAATCTTCGGACGCGGCGGCGCAGAGCGCCTCGCGAAAGAGGAGGGGCTCGATCACCTTGGCCGCATTCCGC
>JBILBX010000135.1:0-2588 GCA_044353495.1 Candidatus Limnocylindrus sp.
CCGCCAGGATTCCCGCTTCGTGTGCCGCAGCCCACCCGCGACTATCGGGCTCTGATGCCGAGAAGTGCAGGCGCCCCTCTACCTCGTCGCCAAGCAGAAGGCGCCCACCAAGGCCGCCCGTGGCGCTGGCCGAGCGCGGCAGAAGGGCCAGGGGCGCATCAATGGGGAGCACTCGCGGCGGCGTTGATGCCACTGGCGCATGTATCGCCGCAGGCATCGCTTCAACGGGTGGCGCTCCACGAACGACACAGATCCCAGCGGACCCACCACGCAGCGATGCGCGCACGAGATGCCCCTCAGTTTCAACCTCGATGTCGGCAGTCTCCCGCGCCTTGACGTCAAACTCCAGCACATCGTCAGAAGGCAAGGCATGCTCCTCCGCACCCGCTCGAATGAGCACCACTGCGCCAGGGTGATCGGCGACGGCCAGCAGATCGCCAGCGGGGGCGAGGAGCTGCTCCGCGGTCGCGCGAGCCAGGTCTGCTCCGGTGGCTTCGTTGAGCTGCTCGGTGCCGAGCGCCGCCAGTACCCCAGCGCAATCGAGAAGAACGGTTGTGCGACCAAGGGCGACGAGCGGCGATAGCGCCACCAGTGGCACGGCACCCAAAGAGAGATAGGACGCGAGCTGGCCCGTCACAATCAGTACTTCAGCGCTCACGGACGCACCTTGATCATCCAAGCGCTCCGCGATCGACTCGATCGCATCAATGCATGCGGCGGCACGAATCTGATCACCAGCAACGTCCCGGCCCGACATCGGTCGATCCGCGATATCGCCGAGCCGATCAGCGACAGCGGCGCGATCGCGATCCCCGATCGAACGCAAGACCGCATCACAACGGCGGCGGCGCTCCACTGCATCAGTAGGGATAAGTGCACCCTCGGCAATTGAGCGCATCTCCCCTACGACGCCTGGTGTTGACCAAGCGATCCGCCCCGCGTCATGGGCAACGTCAAGAATTCTCACAGGAACGCCGAGCGCCTCTGCGCAGCGCCCCGCCGCACGACCGAGCGAGCTCGGATCTCCGCGCAGCGACGTGGAGATCGCGCCGCCCTGGTCGGCACCGGCAGCACTCTGCAACATCTTCTCGACGGCGTTGCCATCAGCTCCAGCTGGCAGGGTGACGCTGCTGAGCAACCTTGTCGGTTCAGCGTCTGACATCAGCGCGTAGAACGTGCGATCCAGATCCTCGCGAATCAAGAGGTACGACGATCGGGTCATTTCTCGTTCACGTAGTGGTATCCGCGCAGATCACGCAACGCTACAGGCTTGCCGTTCACCGTGTACACGCGCGCGAGCCGGTTGGTGAAGCTGGTTGACACCTCATTGGTGATCGTCTTACGCCGTTTTGCCACGTCGACCGGCTCAATCAGCTCGCCACCCGAGGCACCGATGAAGACAACCTCGTCGCTTTCGGCGAGGTCGGTAGATGGGTGATCTGTGGCATCAATGGTGATGGAGTCCATTGCAATCGTGCCAACAACGGGGAGACGGATGCCGCGCACCAACACCTCAGCCACGCCGCGCTCGTGATACGAGATGCCGTCGGCGTACCCAATCGGCAGGGTGATGATTCTCGATTCGCGCTCAGCGATGAATGCAGGTCCGTACCCCACGCCATGACCGACGGGGAGGGTGGCAATTCGCACCGGACGAGCGGCTAGTCCGTAGACGCGCTCAATGCCGATCGTTGCAGCGGTCATCGTTGGCCGTAGCGCGTTCGGCACAACGCCGAAGAGCGCGATGCCAACCCGCGCAACCTGCTGCGTATCGCCGATGGTGAGCAGACCTCCCGATCCCACAAGGTGCGCTTCAAGTTCGGGCGCTTGGGCTGCCGCCTGCTCAAGTATCTCCTCTTGTAGTCGGGATCGTTCCACGTTCTCGGCGGCAGTGAGATGGCTCCAGATGCTCCGCAGGAGAACGTTTGGATTACTGCGGAGCACAGCGATCTGGGCTACGAGATCGCTTGGCAAGATGCCGTCGCGACCGAGCCCAGTGTCTACCTCAAGGTCAACGCTCAGCGGGGCGAGCCCAGAGAGATCGGCACTCATGATCTCGCGCACCACGGCGGGTGATGAGGCGGTGACGCCAATGCCTGCTGCGGCAGCGTCGCGCAGGTGGGCAGGAGCAACGCGCCAGAGGGCTCGCACGGGCCCAGTAATGCCAGCGTCACGGAGTTCTTGCGCCTCATCAAACGTGGCAACAAGTACGGCGCGCGCGCCCGCGTCGAAAGCAGCACGCGCAACAGGCACGGCACCAAGGCCGTAGGCGTCTGCCTTTAGCACCACGTCAAGGTGACCTCCAGCCGGAAGCTTCCCCTTGAGCGCGCGGACGTTTGTTGCAATGGCATCGAGACGAACCTCTACCCAGGCATCACGCCCAAGCGCTGGCAGGCCAGCTTCCTGAATTCGTTCGGGGAGCCCGCTCATGCCTGTGGCTTCCCTGCCGGCTCCGCAAGGAGGGCCAGCTCCTCGCGCCGAAGCGCTTTAATGCGCTCGATTCGTGCGAGGAGCGCCGTCTCGGCCGCATCAAGGTCTTCGCCGATCTGCGGCGGAAAGAGGTAACGGCCACCAGCGGTGCGTACGGC
>JBILBX010000026.1:0-8254 GCA_044353495.1 Candidatus Limnocylindrus sp.
CAATGGTGTGAGCTACGTCAGCGACATCGGCTACCGCGAGTTGATCGAGGGGTGGGAGAAGAGCGGGTCGTACCCGGCAACCTACGTTCCAACCATTTCACGACCGGCTGATCCACTCAATGCTGGGTGGGAGGGCCGCACTGGCCGCGTCGAGAGCATCATTCAATCAGCACTCAGTGATCTCGGTGTTGACCCAAGTCAAGCGATTGCCTACCTCTGCGGAAACCCCGAGATGATCGTCGCTGCAGAGAGCGAGCTCGCCGCATTCGGCCTACCTGCCGACGCAATTCACAAGGAGCTCTACTGGCCAGCTGGCAAGCAGCCGACGGGCGCGACCGAGGCGTAGCGCCTACGGGCGCGAGGCGCGCAGCTTCGCGAGGAAGAACTCTTCGAGTCGATCGGCGCTGACGCGCTCCTGCTCCATCGTATCCCGATCGCGCACCGTCACCGCGTTGTCGTCCATGGAGTCCACATCAACGCAGATGCACCACGGCGTACCGATCTCATCCTGGCGACGGTAGAGCTTGCCGATGGCGGCAGTGTCGTCGTAGACGGCGGTGAACTCGCGTGAGAGCCCGTCGCGAATGCGGTGCGCCATCTCCACAAGGTCGTCGCGCTTCTTGAGGAGCGGCAGGACCGCCACCTTGTACGGCGCGAGTTCCGGATGCAGCGAGAGAACGACGCGCTTCTCGTCGCGCACCACCTCTTCGCGGTAGGCGTCGATCAGGAAGGTGAAAGCGGCACGATCAGCACCAGCGGCGGCCTCAACCACCCATGGGGTGAACGAGGTCTCGGTGGCAGGGTCAAAGTAGTCGAGGCTCTCGCCGCTCTCGGCAGCGTGACGCGAGAGGTCGAAGTCGCCACGGTTGTGGATCCCCTCAAGTTCCTTCCAGCCGAACGGGAAGCGGTACTCCACGTCGATGGCGCGCTTGGCGTAGTGGGCCAACTCGTCGGGGGCATGCTCGCGCATGCGCAGTCGCTCTGGCGAAACGCCGTACGCCTTGTACCACTCCAGTCGTCGTGGCAGCCACTCTTCAAACGCAGCGGTGGCCGCCTCGTCAGGGCGCACGAACATCTGGAGCTCCATCTGCTCGAACTCGCGCATGCGGAAGACGAAGTTTCCTGGGCTGATCTCGTTGCGGAATGACTTGCCGATCTGGGCGATGCCGAACGGGATCTTCTTGCGCGAAGAATCGCGCACGTTCTTGTGCTGCACATAGGCGCCCTGTGCCGTCTCGGGGCGCAGGTAGATCACAGAGGCATCCTCTTCAACAGGGCCCATGAAGGTCTTGAACATCAGGTTGAAGTGGCGCGGCGCAGTGAGTGTGCCGTCGCAATCCGGGCACTTCAAGCCCATCTTGGCGACGATCTCTGCGTCGGCCAACTGCGTGGTGGTGAGGTCGCCGGTGCCTGGGAGTTCATCGAGGCGGTAGCGTCGCTTGCAGGCGGTGCACTCAACGAGTGGATCGCTGAAAGAGCCGACGTGGCCAGAGGTCTTCCAGACCTGGGGGTGCATCAAGATCCCAGCATCGAGTCCAACTACCTCGTGGCGCTCCTGCACAATGCTGCGCCACCAGGCGCGCTTCACATTGTTCTTTAGCTCAACGCCGAGTGGGCCGTAGTCCCACACCGCGTTGATGCCGCCGTAGATTTCGGAGCTGGGGAAGACAAAGCCGCGGCGCTTCGCCAGCGAGACGATGGTGTCGAGCTCCGAGACCGCCGGGGTCGCGTCAGCCGCTGGGGTTCCAGCGAGGGTCTTCGAGGAGTCGGCGTTGATGCTCATTGCGAGGAAGCCTACCCGATCAGGGAGATCGCTTACTTCGCGTCGCCCTTTGGGGCCGGGGCTGGCGTGCTCGGCGCGCTCGCAGGCGCATCCGAGGAGCCTGAACCGCCGCTGCGGCGATCAAGTTTGGCCCAGCCACTCCCCTTGAAGTGCACGCTCGCCGCAGAGAATTGTCGCTCTAGCGATCCACCACAATCTTCGTGGGTTCGAGCCTGCTGCTCATCAATGCCGTGCAGCACCTCAACGGTGGCGCCGCACTTCGCGCAGAGGTAGTCGTAGAAGGGCATTAGGAGCCTCGCTCGAGTCGTGCGATCTCATCGCGCAGTTCGGCAACGCGGCGCTCTGCCCCGGCGACCACAGCGGCCGGCGCCTTCCCTGTGAATGATGGGTCGGCGAGGCGAGCCTCAGCGGCGGCGAGTTGGACCTGTGCTGCGGCGAGGTCTTTCTCGCGTCGGGCGCGATCAGCATCAAGCGTCGCCGCGTCAGCCTGTGGCGGCTCCAGTCGCGCGGTGAGGGTGCCCGCCACCACGAGCAGACCTTCACCCTCGGTTGGAAGCGCTGCCTGAATGGTGAGCGGGCGCACGCGCGCCAGCCGCTCAATGGCGGATCGCAACCCTTCGCCCGATGCCGTGAGGTGTGACGGCGCGGCAACGGTCAGCGGAATCCACGCGCCGGCGGGGAGCTTTGCAGTGGTACGCGCCGCGCGCACTTCGCGCACCAGGTCAAGCCACTGATCAATGCTGCTCACAGCACTGCTCGCTGCTGCGTGACGGGCCGGCCATGCCGCAGTTGCCAAGAGTCCTGGGTCGCCAGCGCGTCGTGGCAGTGCCTCCCAAATTCCTTCGGTGATGAATGGGGCAATGGGGTGAAGCAGGCGCAAGAGATCATCGAGCGCATCCACGAGCGTCCACCAAACAGCGGTGCGCTCCGCGGCCGGTCGCGTCTCGTCGGCGAGTGTCACCTTCGCAATCTCAATTGCCTGGTCGCAGTACTCCGCCCAAATGGCGTCGTACACCCGCTGCGCCGCCTCAGAGAATCCGTACTGTCCGAGTGCACGATCGACATCATCAGTTGCCGCACTCAGGCGCGTCGCCATCCAGGTGCCGAACTCCCCTGCCGCTGCGTGCGCCTCGGCTGCAGTCGGCCGCTCGCAGGTTGCCTCTGCTGGTCGCGCGCCAAGCACATAGCGTGCGGCGTTCCAGAGCTTGTTCATGAAGTTGCGCGCGTTCTCAAGCTTCTCTGGCGAAAGGCGCTGGTCGGCGCCTGGTGCGGTGCCGGAGACGAGTGCGAAGCGCAGCGCATCGGCGCCGATCTCGTCGATCACCGAGAGTGGGTCCACCACGTTCCCCTTTGTCTTCGACATCTTCTGCCCTTCAAGATCGCGCACCATGCCGTGCAAATAAATCGTCTCAAAAGGCGGTGTGCCCATCAGCTCAATGCCGAGCATCATCATGCGGGCAACCCAGAAGAAGAGAATGTCGTGTCCGGTCTCCATTACCTGTGACGGGTAGTAGCGCGCGAGGTCTGGCGTCTTATCGGGCCAGCCGAGTGTGCTGAACGGCCAGAGCCCGCTACTGAACCAGGTATCGAAGATATCGCTCTCCTGCTGCAGCGTGTTCGCCTCCGCACCGCAGGTGCCGCAGCCGACTGGTCCCTCTTCGCGATCGGTGACGGTGATGTGCCCGTCGGCGCAGTACCAGGCCGGAATTCGATGCCCCCACCAGAGCTGCCGGCTCACGTTCCAATCACGGATCTCGGTAAGCCAGTGCTCCCACGTCTTCTCAAAGTGCGCCGGAACAATCTGTGTTGCACCGGAGCGCGTTGCGGCGAGCGCCTTCTCGGCGAGCGGCTTGGCGCGAATGAACCACTGCGTGCGCAGGCGCGGCTCAAGGATGTCGTTGCTGCGCTGGCAGCGCGCCGGATTCGCCGTGTGCGGCTTGACCGACACCAGAAGGCCGAGCTCCTCGAGTGCGGCGACGATCGCCTTGCGCGCCTTGAAGCGATCCATGCCGGCAAATGGCGCTGGGGCGTCGGTAACGATGCGCGCGGACTCATCGAGAATCGTTGGTGCTGGCAGGTTGTGGCGGAGGCCAACCTCGCGGTCGTTCGGATCGTGGGCGGGTGTGACCTTGACCGCGCCCGTGCCGAAGCTCATCTCCACAAACGCATCGGCAACCACTGGAACGGCGCGGTTCACAAACGGCACCATCACGCGCTTCCCAACCAGTGCGGTGTAGCGCGGGTCGTCGGGGTGCACGGCCACACCGGTATCGCCGAGGAGCGTCTCTGGTCGGGTTGTTGCGACTACGACGCCACTGGTGGCGTCGCCCCCTTCCAGCGGGTAGCGAATCTCCCAGATGCTCCCCTGCTCTTCGGTTGCGACCGACTCAAGGTCAGAGACGCTCGTCTTGCAGCCTGGGCACCAGTTGACGAGCGCCTCGCCGCGATAGGCAAGTCCGCGCTCGTAGAGGGTCGCGAAGGCGGTGCGCACGGCGCGGCTCGAAACGTCATCCATGGTGAACCGAGTGCGGCCCCAGTCAGCCGATGCGCCGAGGCGCTGGAACTGACCGAGGATGGTGTTCCGCGTCTCGTCCATGAAGCGGTGCATGCGCTCGAGGTAGCGCTCACGCCCAAGCTCCGCGCGGCTGCTCCCCTCCTTCTCCACGATGCGATCGAGCACGTACTGAGCGGCAATGGAGGCGTGATCGACACCAGGGAGCCAGAGGGCGGCTCGACCCTGCATGCGCGCGCGGCGCACCATCAGGTCTTCGAGCGTCACAAAGAGCGCGTGGCCAACATGCAAACCGCCGGTGACGTTGGGCGGCGGCATGATGATCGTGAACGGTGGGAGTGACTCGCGTCCCTCCGCATCGCGCGTCTCGCGTCCATCGGGGCTGCCGTAATCGGTTGCCGCCCAGCGGGCTGCAACGCTGCGCTCTACCTCAGCGGCGCTATAAGAGGGGCCGAGCTCGCGTGCCGCCGTCACGCTGATGCGCGGGGGGTGGCCGTGCGCGTGCGCGGTGCGCGTCGGACCGGTGCCGCAGGCTCACTCACGCCAATCTCGCGCTCGGTGAGCATGAGTGGGCTTGCGCCGGCACTAATCGTCTCTTCCGTCACGACGCAGCGACGTACGTCGGGTCGATCTGGTAGGTCGTACATCGTCGCAAGGAGTGCATCTTCGAGCACGGCACGGAGTGCGCGCGCGCCGGTCTTGCGCAGCAGTGCCTTCTCGGCGACTGCGTGTAGCGCTCCCGGCGTGAACTGCAGATCGACGTTGTGCATCTGGAAGAGGCGCTGGTACTGCTTGACCAGCGCGTTCTTCGGCGCAACAAGAATCTCAACGAGATCGTCGAGGGTCAGCGGATCAAGGGCAACGATCATCGGCAGTCGCCCGATGAATTCAGGGATCAGGCCGTAGCGCAGCAGGTCGTCGGGCATCAGCTGCTCCAGCACGCGGGTGCGCTCATCTTTGCTGGCGGGCGTGTCGGAACCGAAGCCGATGCCGCGTCGACCAACGCGATCCGAGACGATCTTCTCGAGCCCTTCAAACGCACCGCCGCAGATGAAGAGGATGTTCGTCGTGTCGATCTGCAGGTACTCCTGATGCGGATGCTTGCGACCACCCTGCGGCGGAACGTTCGCCACCGTGCCTTCGATAATCTTCAGGAGAGCCTGCTGCACCCCTTCGCCCGAAACGTCGCGGGTGATTGATGGGTTGTCGGACTTGCGGGTGATCTTGTCGATCTCGTCGATATAGATGATGCCGCGCTGCGCGCGCTCAATGTCGCCATCGGCGGCCTGGATCAGGCGGAGCAGAATGTTCTCAACGTCTTCACCGACGTATCCCGCCTCGGTCAGGCTCGTTGCATCGGCGATGCAGAACGGCACATCAAGGAATCGGGCGAGTGTCTGCGCAAGGAGCGTCTTGCCAGAGCCGGTCGGGCCAACGAGCAGAATGTTCGACTTGGCGATCTCAACACCATCGGCAACGGTTGGTGCGCCAACGCGCTGGTAGTGGTTATGCACGCCCACCGCGAGGGAGCGCTTCGCGCGCTCCTGGCTGACAACGTGCTCGTTGAGCGCCGCGTGAATCATGCGCGGTGTTGGCGTGACGCCGCCGAACGACTTGCTCTGCGGCGCCGATGGCGACTGCTCAGTGGCGATCTCGGCGCAGAGTGCGACGCACTCATCGCAGATGTAGACGCCCTGGCCGGCGATCAGCTTACGAACCTGCTCTTGCGTCTTGCGGCAGAAGGAGCAGCGATACGAGCCTGTGCCTGCGCTGCGTGGGCCGCGCGTCTTCCCGCCTCCCGACTCTCCGGATCCAGTTCCTCCGCTCATGCGGCGCGCCTCACTTCCCCTTAGGCGGGACGATGGCAGGAAGCTTGTAGACCTCGTCGATGATGCCGTACTCCACCGCCTGCTCTGGCGAGAGGAAGAGGTCGCGGTCCGTGTCTTTCACGACCTTATCCATCGGCTGGCCCGTGTGGGCGGCGAGGATCTCTTGAGTCGTGCGCACGAGCTGCTCCATCTCCTTCACCTGAATGAAGACGTCAGGAGTGTTGCCGCGGAATCCGCCAGAACCCTGGTGGATCATGATGCGGCTGTGCGGCAGGGCGAAGCGTCGCCCTGGTGCTCCAGCGGCGAGGAGCACCGCGCCCATCGACATAGCGATGCCGGTGCAGATGGTGCTCACGGGGGCGCGCACGTAGCGCATCGTGTCGTAGATCGCGAGGCCGGAGGTGATCACACCCCCTGGGCTGTTGATGTACAGGGAGATCTCCTTCTCGGGATCCTCTGAATCGAGGAAGAGGAGCTGCGCAATGATCAGGTTGGCGATGTCGTCTTCGACGGGGCCGCCCAAAAAGATGATGCGCTCCTTAAGTAGGCGTGACCAGATGTCGTAGGCGCGTTCGCCTTTGCTTGAGGACTCAATCACCATTGGTACGAGCATCGGTTACCCCCTACGTGTGCACCCGCTCTCTGCGGGAGGCTGAGTTTACTTGGCGGGAGCCTTCGCGGCGGTAGGCGTCGCTGGGCGCTCTGGTGCCCAGGTTGGCCAGGCCTTCGGATGAGCATCAAACCACTCGTCAACGAGCCGCTCAACCACGAGGGAGCGGCGCAGTGAGGCGCGAATGGCTCGGCGACCGCGTTCCGATGAGAGATAGGCCTCAAGCTTGCGCTGGCCCTGGGTCTGCGGACGGGCGCGCTCGACCTCTTCGTCGATTAGCTCCTCTGGAACTTCGACCCCTTCGGCGCCGGCCACGGCGCTCAGTACGAGCAGGGTTCGCGCGCGACGCTCACCGCGCTCACGCAGATCGGCACGAAGCTCTTCAACGCTCTTTCCGGCGGCGCTGAGGTACTGCTCAAAGGTCAGCCCCTGTCGCGCAATACTGCGCGCCAACTCGTCAACGAGCCCATCGATCTCCTCTTCAATGAGTGGGTCAGGAATCTCAACGGTGGCACCCTCCATCGCGAACTCGACGATCTTGTCGGCGAACTCATGTCGGGCGCGATCAACCGCACTCGCCTTCAGGCGCATCAAGATCTCTGCGCGCAGTCCAGCAACATCGGTGACGTTCGCAACCTGAGCGGCGAAGGCATCATCAAGCGGCGGCGGGACCCGCGCACGCAAGTCGTTAATGACGACATCAAATCGCGCTGGTACGCCTTGTAGTGCCGCCTCTTGGTAATCCTCAGGGAAGGTCACCTCAACGGTGGTGGCATCGCCAACCTTTGCGCCAACGAGCTGCGCCTCAAATCCTGGAATCAGTCGGTCGGAACCGAGCACGATCGGCATGCGCTCAGATGAGGCGCCATCAATCGCAACGCCGGTGTCAACGCGATAGCCATCAAAGGCGATGATCGCGTAGTCGCCAAGCTCTGCCCCGCGATCGGTCACGGCCGTGAGTGTTGCGTAGCTGTCGCGCAGATCGTTCATGACCGCCTCAACCTTGGCATCGTCAGGCTCCTCAAACGCTGGTTCGAACGTGTAGCCGCGGTAGTCGCCGAGCTTCACCTCTGGCGGCACAGGGATGAGTGCGGTGAAGGTGTAGGCCTCGCCTTCGACGATTGGCTTCGCATCGATCTTTGGGCTCGTGAGCGGAACGATGTCGGACTTCATGATCGCGTCGCGATAGCCGCGCTCGATCAGGATTTCGGTTGCCTCATCAAGGATGCGGTTGATGCCAGCGAAGCGCTCAACAATGGAGCGCGGTGCCTTCCCTGGGCGGAAGCCTGGGATGCGGCTGTGGCCGGCGACGTGGCGGACCGCCTGGGCGATTGCCGCGGCCACGTCTGCGACCGCGAGGGTGACCTCGAGTCGGACGGTGCTCTTCTCTGCGGGAGTGGTCGTGAATTCCATGAGCGCACAGGGTACCCGACGACCCTTGTTCTGGTGGGCGAGGTGAGACTCGAACTCACACGTCGTTGCCGACACCGGCTCCTAAGGCCGGCGCGTCTACCGTTTCG
>JBILBX010000136.1:0-2530 GCA_044353495.1 Candidatus Limnocylindrus sp.
TGCCATCGGCGCGCAAGATCACCAGGTCGCCACCGAGGGCGTCGCTGTCAATCTCGACCCGTCCGCGCACAAGGTCATCAATAACAACGACACCAGGCTTAATGCGGAAGCGCAGGGCTGCCGATTCACCTGCGGCAATGCGTGCGGCAGAGGTCTCGGCGGGGATCGCGGCGCAGCGGCCGGAGTAGCGCGGTGGAAGCTTGGCCGCTTCACGAGCCTTGCGCTCTGCATCGAGATCGCCTGGGGTACAGAAGCAGGGGTAGGTCAACCCTTTGGCGCGGAGCTCATTTGCCACCGCGGTGTAGCGCTCGCTGCGCTCAGATTGTCGGTAAGGGCCGCGGTCGCCGCGCTCCCCCTCTGCAACTACACCCTCATCGGCGGCAAGGCCGAGCCAGGCGAGCCCCGCAAGGATATCGGCCTCAAACTCCTTGGTGGAGCGCGCCGTATCGGTGTCTTCCACGCGCACGATGTAGGTGCCGCCATGGCGACGCGCGAAGAGCAGGTTGAAGAGCGCTGTTCGCGCCGTACCGATATGGAGCGGTCCTGTTGGGCTCGGTGCAATGCGCACGCGCACAGCATCACTCATGAGCGTGCCGGAATCTGATGGAAGAGCGACGCATCCACAGCACCACGCATCACCTGTACAAGCGCGGCGGGGCGGAGGCCGAGCGAAGCTTTGCCGATCGGACCATCGAGCGTAAGTGAGTCAAGTGATGTGCTTCGCGAGAGGACGGTGATCTTTGCGCCGGGGACCAGCCCACGCGCCTCGAGATAGCCGAGCAGCGCGGCATCAGCCTCGGCCGCTTCTGTGACGCGATAGATGGTCGCCGCCTCACCCGCCTCAAGCGCTGCGAGTGGCTCCCCCTTCGGTCGGCGTGCCTCGGTCGCTCGGTCGATCGGATTCCCGTGCGGGCAGGTCTGCGGGTGGCCAAGCATCTCATCGAGGCGTGTCTCAAACTCAGGCGAGATGGAGGCGTGCAGTCGTCGCGCCTCCACATCGGCCGCCGCCCAGGGCATACCGACGATGCCTGTTAGCAGCCACTCCAAGAGTGCATGCCGTCGGAAGACTGCATCCGCGGCACTCTCGCCCGAGGCGGTGAGCTTCCAAAGTCGCGCATGTCCGCTGCACGGTGCGATCAGTCGATCATCGGCGAGCCGGCGGAACATTTCGGCGGCCGCCTGTTTGCTCACCTCAAGGTCCTTGGCAACGAGTGATGGGGTGACCCCCTCATCGTCGCCATGGCTGCGGAAGGCGAGGAGGTACTCCTGCGCCGCCGCTGTAAGAGCTGCTCGACGAGTGGTTGCCATAGGGCTGATCCTACCTGCGACGCGCATTCAGGGCGATGTAGGCGAGAAGCGCACAGAGAGCCGCAGCCGCGAGCAGGCGAAGGGAGCCGCTCACCAGCACCGTAATGAGAACCAGCGAGGCGGCCCCAACGGCGAGTGATGTGGATCGCGCCACACCACGTGTCTCTGCTGTCTGAGGTCGCGGAGCAGGCTGCGCTGTGGTGCGCTCCCGCGGCGTTCGCCGAACGGGGCGTCGCCCGCGGGCTCGATACTCGGGGCCATGCTTGCGAGGGTCGGCGTACTCGCGCGGATTGACCGTCCAATACGTGCCAGAGTCGGCACCGACCCAGGCGGCCCCATCCCAGACTGGCTCAGCCTCTGTCGCTCCGTCATACGTGGTGGAGCCAGGGTGCGCACTGGCTGTTGACTGCGTGCCAGCGCTCGGTTGAGCCGGTTGCGGCGTGCGGCGAGGCGCAGGTGCAGGTGCTGTACGAGCTGGTGGTAGGTCACGAGTTGGTGCACCGATGCGCCCCGCAGCAATCGCGTCAGCGAGTGCAACTTCGTACGCCTCGGTGATCCGCGCAAACTGCGAGGCAGTTCTGCCACCACCAATCGCATCTGGATGCGTCGACTTTGCTAATCGGCGAAAGGCAGACTTAACCTCGCGCGCAGATGGCTGCCCAGGGAGACCGAGTACACGCCATGCCTCCTCTTTGCGCATCTTTGCCGTTGGCACGACCTACGAAACCTTGAGCGTCGCGAGCGACTCCCCGGGTCGTACCGTAGCGAGTGCTGCACCGCCCCGCGGATCGGCAAGGCTCACATTGCGATGCGAATCGAGCGATGCTGCTGCGGCAACGCTGGCGCTGATCGCCGCAAGTACGGCGACTGTCGCAACGCGGCCAGAGCGAGCCGCTGCATCACCATCCTCGGTGCGCACCGCGATGCCGTAGCCCGGCAGGCCAACAAGGCAGAGCCCCTCAGCCCCTTGCTTTGCGACAACGAGCCCCTCGCCACCGCGAATGAGATCGGTATCCAGGAAGCCCGCCCCCGAGATGAGGCGGGGGTTCTTGATGGCGGCAACGCGAACGCGATCAAGCAGCGCGCGGTAGCGCGCGGGCACGTGCTCATCGTGCGGGGTCGCCCAGCGTCGCGCCCCCTCCGCCGCCGCGCGAAGCGGGATCGCCGAGGTGGGGATCGCACAGCCATCAATACCCCACGGCGCTGCGTGCAGGTCAACGCT
>JBILBX010000137.1:0-2512 GCA_044353495.1 Candidatus Limnocylindrus sp.
ACGAGTCCCGAGAAGGGAACCATCCAGAAGCTGAGGGCATTGATGCGCGGGAAGGCCATGTCGGGCGCGCCGATCATGAGCGGAACAACGTAGTTTCCGAAGGCCGCCAAGAACGGAATGATCACCCAGAAAATCATGACTGAGGCGTGCATCGTAAAGAGCTGGTTGTACGAAGACTCGTCGAGGAACTGCAGCCCTGGCATCGCGAGCTCGGCGCGAACGCCGAGCGCCAGGAGGCCACCGATCGCCAAGAAGATGAAGGACGAGATCGTGTAGAGGATGCCGATCTTCTTATGGTCGGTTGTCGTTAGATAGTCATAGAGCGCTGAGGGTGCCGACTTCTGTGCCACTGCTGAGTTCGATGCCATCTTCTATCCCCCTTACGGCTGCGCTACGACGCCAGTCATCGGACCGACGGCGGCTGGCTCTTCCTTCGGTCGCGTCTCTTCGATCCAGGCGTCGTACTCGGCGCGTGTCACCACGCGCACGGTGAAGCCCATCTGGTGGTGCAGCAGTCCGCAGAATGCCGAGCACTGGCCCGTAAAGGTGCCGAGCTTGTTTGGCGTGAACTCAAAGTAGTTGGTCTTGCCAGGCACCATGTCGCGCTGGAAGAGGAACTGCGGGATGTAGAAGCCGTGGTTGACATCTTGGCCAACGAGCGTGATCTCAATGCGCTCGTTGATCGGCACAACCATCTCGGGGTAGGCGGTGGCGGCACCAAAGATCTCAATCTTCTCCGCCGGATAGGCGAACTTCCACTGCCACTGATAGCCAACCACCTCAATCTTGACCGCTACGTTCTCTGGCTGCCGCGCATCAACAATGTTGAGCACACGGGCTGAGGCGAAGAAGAGGGCGATGACAACGATGAGCGGAATCACCGTCCAGATGATCTCAAGGGCGAGATTGCCGTGGGTCTGGACAGGGAGGGTGGAGTCGCCCGGCTTCCGGCGGTAGCGGATCACCGACCAGATGATCAGCCCCTGAACCAAGACGAAGACGACCGCCGCCACAGCGAAGACCAGGTTGTAGAGATCTCGAATCTCGAGTGCCTCGTCGGTCACGGCTGGCGGGGGGAAGGCAGACTCGCAGCCGCTCGCAATGAGGGCAACGGCGGCGAGACCGAGCAGCACCGAGAGTTTCTTCATGGTTGAGATGATACGCGCCCTCGGCAGGGGGCGCTCCGCCGCTATCCCGAGTGCGTAGGTCGGATTCCGGGCGTCAGCCCTCGGTATGGTCGGGCTGGGCGTGGACGCGGGCAATACCAGAGGCCAGCAGGGGGAGGGGGCCCAAGATGATCCCAGCCGCCCCCGCAAAGAGGGCGGCGCGGAGCCCAAAGTTCTCGGCGATGACCGATCCGATCAGGGCTCCGAGTGGAAGGCCGAGCAGCATCACCGTCTTCATTGAGGCGTTCATGCGCCCGAGCAGTCGAGCTGGGGTGATCAGCTGTCGATAGGTCACCTGGTTAACGTGGAAGAGCCCTGCCCCAAAGAAGGCGACGAACTGCGTGAGAATTGCGAGCGCTGCAATCAGTGGCACCCCCATGGATCGGTCAAGCAGCGCAAACCCGAGCGGCATCAACGGCAAGATGAATCCGCCAAGAACGAGCGTACGTCCCATTCCGAGCCACCGGACCACCTTGGCATTGACGATGGTGCCTACAACAATGCCGATCGTCCCTGCACCGATCACAAATCCGATCAACTCGGTCGGTAGTGCCAACTCACGTCGCGCATACGCAATGATCAGCGGGCCGCTCGCCAAGCCGCCGAAGAAGTTGAAGATGAGGGCAGCAAGTGCGTTGCCACGCAGGTGTGGATGCTGCACCACCCACGCGAGTCCTTCGCGCATCTCTCGCAAGAGGCTTCGCTCCTCTACCTCTCTCTCGGTAAAAGTGGGTGCCTGCTCAACATGGCGAACGCGCTGCACCATGAGTGCGGAAACCAGGAAGCTCAGTGAATCAATCACGAGGGCAATGGGGCCAGTGAGGCGCGCCACTGCGATGCCCGCAAGGGCCGGCCCCGCGACGCCAGTGGCTGACTCCATCGCCATGAGGCGGCCATTTGCGACGCCGAGTTGTGGTCCGCGCAGAATGGCCGGCAGATACGACTGATGTGCAACGTCGTACAGCAGCGAGCAGGCACCAATAAGGAAGAGCACAACGAGCAAGATGGGCATGCTCAAGATGTTGAGCACGTAGCAGAGCGGCACGATAAGGAGCAGCCCAGTTCGTGCGATATCGGTGGCGATCAGCACTGGACGGCGCGTTCGACGATCAAGGAGTGCGCCTGCAGGGAGTCCAAGCAACACGAAGGGGATGAGGTAAGCCAACTCAAGCAGAGCGATCGAGCCATTGCTCGCGTTGATGACGTCGATGGCAATCAGTGGGAAGGCGATGTGGGAAACCTGGGAGCCGAGCGAGCTGATCCCCTGCGCGCCAAAGAGGAGGCGCACGTCGGCGTTCTGGAACGGATCGTCAACGGCAAGGCGAAGGCGCACAAAGGGGTTTCTC
>JBILBX010000027.1:0-7990 GCA_044353495.1 Candidatus Limnocylindrus sp.
TGATCAGCAGGGAGGGTCGTGCGCAGATCGCCGACTTTGGTATTGCACAGGCGATGCATGAGGTTGACGGAAGTGAAGCGGCTGCGCGCAGCGGTCAGCGCCCAGAAGGTTCCGTTGGCTATCTTGCACCTGAAGTTTTGGCGGGGAGTCCGCAGTCTGCATCATCAGATCTCTTCGGCCTCGGCGTGGTCCTGTTTGAACTACTGACGGGGCATCGCCCATTCGACCGCCTGAGCGGCGCAGAGCTGAAGGAGCGGCGCGGCCAGTCGCCCGCCCCATCGCCTCGTGAACTGCGACCCGACATCTCCGCAGAGCTTGATCTCATCACGATGCGACTCTTGGCACCGAAGCCAAATGAGCGGTTTGTGAATGCAACCGCCGCGGCAGATGCTCTTGAGACGTATGTGGTGCAGGCGAATCGCACCGCCGTCCCATCGCGACCGGTCGGTCCAGCCGCTGGTGCACCGCGTGCGCTTGCTGGAACGCGGGTCGCCCGGGTTGCCGCAGAGGCGGGACCAGGTGAGCCGGAGATGCTTCCAGATCCGAACGACGTCGGCGGCGATCAGCCCGCTGATTCGGATGACACGATGACAACGCGTTCCATGCTTCTGGCAATCGGCGGCGTCGCCCTCACGGCGCTCCTGCTCGTTGGCGGTGTGATCTTGGCACTTCGAATTTTTACTGCCGGGACAGGCCCAGACAACAATGTGAAGGTTCCAAATCTCAGCACCCTGACCTTGGCTGAAGCAATTCCGATCGCCGAGGGGCTTGGCCTTCGCGTGCAGGTGGTTGAACGGGTGACCTCGTCAGACCAACCCGTCGATACCATTTTGTCGCAGTCGCCCGGAAGCGAGACGCTGGTGCCGCTCAACACCATCATTGAGGTTCGCGTTGTCGCCGGGAGCGGGTTCGTCGTGGTTCCTGATATTCGTGGGCTGAGTGAGGCAGATGGCATCGCTGCGCTCGCTACGGCAAAGCTTGTGCGCGGCGCGACCTTCTCTGAGTACTCAGACACCGTTCCTGCTGGTGAGTTGATCCAACAGAACCCACGCCCTGGCGTGCAGGTTTCGAGTGGCACGGCGGTTGATCTTGTGGTCTCGCTGGGACCAGAGCCTTCGCCGAGCCCATCACCAAGCGCGAGCGGTGCGGATTGGCCACAAGTGCCAGATCTGCGTTGTTCGAGCATCACAGACGCAGCAGCCCTCCTGTCGGCGCTCGGCCTCTCGCTAGACGCACCGTCAGCGCTTCTAGACGAAACGGATCTCATTGACACCTTCTCGCCGCTTGCGGGAGTGCTCGTTGAGCCTGGGAGCGAGATTGCGATCGTATCGAGCGTGCCCGCGGGGACGTTGCTCGCCGGCTGTACCCCGTAGGGAGCCTAGGCCTCTAGCCCTTCCCAGAGTCCACCACTCGCCCAGCTGAGTCGAGGGCGATCGGGGAGCGTTCCATCAACACCACGCTCTAGTTGTGCTGCAGCTTGCAGCGGCACTGGCGCCGTCCAGCACTCTCTCACGTCGCTCTCGGCAACAAGGCGACGCTTCTTGTCGATGCCGCAGTACGAGACCTTGCCAATAACGGAGCGGCGCATATGCCGGCAGCTTCCACACGAGGCTGTTGGCGTCTTGCACACCCAGCACCGGCCAGACTCCTCTTGAATCGCGCTACACGTTGGGCAGCGCCAGGTGAGCGCTGGTGCAGCACTCACGGCTTCACTCGATAGACGCGGAAGGTCTGTGTCTCCACGAGTGGGTCACCAACACTGAGCTCGTACGAGACGGTGACGAAACCATTCCCCTCGGTGTTGAAATTGTTTGGAAGGGCATAGGTCCACGCAGCTCGCCCACTGACATCAGAGGTTACGCACACAGGCGTGCTTGGCGCTGCACCAGGAGCGCTGACATACATGCACACTTGAACGTTCGCAGCGGGCGCACCAGTTGAATCGGTTGCAGTCGAGGTGATAAGGAAGTCTTTTCTGTTGCTCAAGATGATCGTTCCTGGGTTCAAGATGATGGAGATTCGACCGACTGAAGCACTAGTAGAGATCTCAACGCTCTTTGCTGTCTGGTTTCCTGCCCCATCCGTCGCCGTGATCGTTAGCAAGTTCGTGCCGTTGCGAAGGGTGATACCAATCGAGAATGCGCCTTTCGCCGTGGATCGTCCGCTCTCAATGGTTCCTGTCGTGTCGTTGCGCACCTGAACATCAATGTCCTTGTCGGTCTTTCCGGTGACAGTGACGGAGTCGCCGTTCATGATGTCGCCTGGGGTCGGCGTTGTGATGGTCAGCGCTGGCGGAGTGGTATCCCGAACGACTGTAACTGAGGCAGATCTGCCCCCCTCAACGCCGTTCACTACAACGACCGCCTCAATCACGTTGCTACCAGCTGAGAGAGGAATCTTTACGATGTCGAACCCGGCTGTCTTAGGCATAGAAATCTCAGCGCCGGTGATGACTGAACCATCTTCGCGCGTGATGATGATGCGAATGATGGCGTCACTCTTCTCGAGTAGATCCTGCGGCAGAGTGCCACTTATGGTGATCGTTGCGGCAGCGGTGATCGGCTCACTCGGCTCAGTGAGAGTTGGCCGTCCCGGTTCGAGCGAGGTTGGTGACGGTGTGGGCGAACCGCTGGCGCCTATGGAGGTGATGAACGGAAGTGCGACGGCCGCAAGGCCGATTGCCCCTGCAATCACGAAGAGGGTGATGAACGTGGAGAGGGCGGTGGCGATGGTTCCGCCAACATTGCGCGATGTAGCCCTTGATCGTTGGGATGCCGAGGCAACCTGATAGGGGGGCGTGTACCCCTCGGATCGGCCAGGGAGGCCGCGCCGCGGTGGCTTTGAACTCGATCGACGGAAGAGTCCCATAGAGCGATTCTCGCACGCAGCGCGCCGAGACCGCTACGCTCCAACGATGCCCGATCAACCGAGTGACCCGCAGCTGATCCTCGAGATGCGCGATCGCGTCGCGCGCGCACGCGCCGAGGTCGTTCGTGCTGTTGCTGAGGGGCGTGGCACCGATGCATGGCGAGCCGCACTGGTGGCGCTAGAGTCGCGCGGACGCTTTGGCATCCGCATGGGACTGGGGCGATCCAAGGCCCTCCTGCGCGCTCTCGGCTCGCCCGAAACGGGGGTTCGCGGCGCTTTGGTCGCCGGCACAAATGGCAAGGGGAGCGTCGTCGCCCTCGTCTCAGCAGCGCTTCGTGCGGCGGGGATTCGCCACGCCACCACCCCGAAGCCGCACCTGGTCAGCTACCGCGAGCGAGTGCAGATCGATGGGCAGCCGCTCGCCCCACTCCCCTTCGCCCAGGCGGTGGCGCGCGCCCTTGATGCTGCTGACCAGATTGAAGAGCGCGTTGGGCCAGCCACTGAGTTCGAGATCCTTGTCGGCGCCATCTTTGAAGCACTCCGCCAGGAAGAGATCACCACGGCGATCGTTGAGGTGGGTCTCGGCGGACGGCTTGATGCAACCCATGCGTGGGATGGCGGAGTCGCCGTCGTGACCAATGTGGGCTTAGACCACCAGCAGTATCTGGGCGATACGATTGAGGCGATTGCCAAAGAGAAGGCGGCGATCATCGTGCGCGGCGATCGTGCCGTTATTGGTGCGAGCGAACGAGGCGGCGCACTTGATGTGATTCGCCACCGTGCGCAGCGAGTAGGCGCGCCGTTCACGATCGCACGTGCTGGCGGGATCCGTTCGCTTGGACGAGATGGCATCGAAGTAGAGCTAGAGGGTCGTGGTGCGGTTCGCGTTGGGCTACTCGGTCACCATCAAGGAGCGAACGCTGCAGTTGCAGCGGCGACACTCGACGCACTCCGCGATGCTGGCATTGCTTCTGTCAGTGATGATGAGCTCCGCGCTGGCTTCGCTGCGGCGCGCTGGCCCGGCCGAATGGAGTTGATTCCAAGCGCTCTTGGTGGCGGCGATGAGCGTGACCTGCTTCTTGATGGAGCCCACAACGAAGATGGCGCAGCAGCGTTAGCAGCGGCGCTTGGCGATCTTTCGCCACAACTACTCAGCGCTACCGGAACGCGAAATACACCACTCGTACTGATCGCTGCCGTCATGGCCGACAAGTCGGTCGCAGAACTGTGCGCCGCCCTTGCGAAATCGCCAGCGCTGCGCACCGCGCACGTGATCTGTACCACTGTTGGCGATGTGCGATCTCTCGCACCTGAGCAACTTGCGGCTGCGGTCCGTGCTGCTGGGCTTGGTACGCGGATGCAGATCGCAGTAAACCCAAACGCCGCACTGCTTGCAGCAGCAGAGCAGAGCGGGCCGATTATTGCAGCGGGGTCGCTCTACCTCGTTGGTGCGATCCGCGGCGAGCTGATGCGCCGCGGCGTGCTCCCAGATGACGGCAGCCGTGATGACGTGGCAGGATCAGCTACATGAGTGAGAGCCCAGCGAGCCGCGAAGCGATCAGCCACTCATACGCGCCTATTCCGGCCACCACGATCGGTCCACTGCGCGTGGTGTGGGGGAGCCGCACCTACGTCATGGCGGTGGCGAACCTTACCCCTGACAGCTTCTCGGGTGATGGTCTCATGGCGCCGAGTGGCTCAACAAACGATTTTCTGGATCGCGTAGAACAGCTGGCGCGCGACGCGGTTCGCGATGGCGCCGATCTGCTCGACCTTGGTGCCGAGTCGACACGACCAGGCCACACAGAGATCTCAGCGGCAGATGAGATCGCCCGACTTGTTCCCGCCATTGAACGACTTCGCCGCGTGCTCCCAACGCTGGCGCTCAGCGCCGATACCCAGAAGGTTGAGGTTGCCGCCGCCGCACTCGATGCAGGGGCGCACATGCTGAACGACATCTGGGGAACTCGAGCAGGCGATGAGATGCTGCAGCTCGCAGCCACGCGTGGCGTTCCGATCGTCGTGATGCATAACCGTAAAGGGGTCACGGTTGGTGAGCAGGCCGCAAACTTCGCCGAGGAGTTCCTGGATGAGATGGCGTCGGTCGCGGCGCGAGGTCGCGCACTCGGCATCCCTCCGGAGCAGCTGATCCTGGACCCCGGCTTCGGCTTCGGGAAGGGCCCTGCCCAGAACCTGGTCACCTTGCGCCTTCTCGGTGCCCTGCGTGATTTGGGACACCCAGTGCTGCTCGGCACCAGCCGTAAGTCCACGCTTGGTCGCGTCATTGACGGGGCCCCAGCCGACCGCCTGGCGGCGACGGTGGCCACCAGCGCACTCGGAGCGCTTGCTGGCGTCGACATCGTGCGCGTGCATGACGTGCAGGAGAACCGCGATGCCGTGCGCGTCATTGACGCTGCCCTGCGTGCAGTGAGTGACGACTCCGACGACGCCATCGGTCCGAATCCGAATCGCGCCGACCGCCCGCCACGCCCACGTCAGCGCGACAGGATCAGTGTGCGGAACGTGCGCTTTGATGCAGCGCATGGCGTGTACCCAGAGGAGCACCAGAAGCCGCAACCGTTCTTCGTTGACGTTGAGGTGGATGCCGACCTTGCCCCAGCTGGTCGTGGTGACGCGCTCGCCGCATCCGTTGATTACAGCGAACTGGTGCGCATTGCCGTGGAGCGTGTTGGCGCAGGAGGCCACGCCGATCTGATTGAAGCCCTTGCGGAGCGCATCGCCGACGCTGCGATGGAGGTCGTTGCAGCAAGCGGAGCAACCGTGCACGAGGTGCGCGTTCGGGTGCGCAAGCCTGAGGCTGCAGTAGCAGCGCCGATTGATTGGGCCGGCGTTGAGGTGGTACGCAAGCCCTAAGGCGAGCTGCGCGCCAGTCTACTCCCTTGGACGAATCCCCAACTCCACCGTAATCGTGATGGACGAACCATCGCGAAGTACGGTCAAGGTGATCGTTGTGCCAGGTGAGTACTGCACCAAGAGATCTTGGAGCGGGTGTGCCTCATCAATCGCCGTCTCGTTGACTGCGGTGATGATGTCGCCACTCTTGAGCCCTGCCGCTTCGGCTGGGCTGCCAGAGATGATTGGCGATGTGGCCCCATCAGCGACGATCCATGCTCCAGCGCTGACTGGAAGATCATTCTCTCGAGCTACACGTAGATCTAGTGCGGTGTATCGAACACCGATCCACGGCCGTGACAGCGGAACGCCAGCGAGCGCTTGCTCTAGGATTGGTCGAGCGATGTCAATGGGAATGGCAAACCCAATACCGGCGCCCTCCGTGGAGATTGCGGTGTTAATGCCAATCACGGCACCGCTTGAGTCAACCAGTGCGCCGCCAGAGTTCCCTGGATTGATTGCGGCGTCAGTTTGAATCAGACCGTTGATTGATCCGCTCTCAGTGGTGATGTCACGGCCGAGCGCCGAGACGATACCGGCGGTAACTGAGTTGGTGTACACACCGAGTGGTGAACCGATCGCAATCGCAGTCTGGCCAACCTTGATGCCACCAGAGCGTCCGAGGGTTGCCGTTGGCAAGCCAGCAGCATCGATCTTTACGACAGCAAGATCGGTAAGGGTGTCGATGCCGTAGACAGTCCCCGTAAAATCACGGCCGTCCTTGAGGTGTACAACGATTGACGTTTCATCTTCAACGACGTGCTTATTTGTCACGATCCATCCATCAGCTGAATAGATCACTCCAGAGCCAATGCCGTCGCCATCAGCTGACGTGACTTCGAGGGTGACGATGGCCGGCGAGACACGCTCTGCAACGGCGACGATCGCAGACTGCTCGGAGACGAGCGTCTGTCGAATCTGCGTCGTAATGTCACCACCAGAGAGGCCATCAAGAAGAAGAACGGTTGCAACAGCACCACCACCGGCACCGAAGAGTAGTGAGAGGGCAAGCATCCCGGCGATTGCGCCTCGGTTCAGCGATGCGGTTCCAGCGCGAAGTGAGTTGCGCGCCGCCTGTAGTGGGCCGCTCTCCCGCGTGATCCACGCTGTTGGCCCAGTGGCCGGCTCGGGCTCAAATCGGAGCGGAGATCGTCGCTTCACTGGACTCTTCACGACCCTCTTTGGGGCAGCAGGGGTTCGCTTCGCTTTCTCAATCACGTGGTCTCTCCTTTGGAACTTCAACGCTCTCAGGTGCCACGCTCAATGAGGCGGGCTGCTCACTCACCGTAGAGGATGGCGGATCAGCACGTAGAACACGGCGAAGGCGGAGTGAAGTTTTCGCAACCTCGCCGAGGAGGGCTGCGGCGCGTCGACCGAAGCTCACCAGGGTGGCTGGCCCTGTCTGGGTCGGGGCAGCCTCAGGGAGCTCGTCGTCCACCGCCTCGGGGTCGGCGGGGAAGGTGAGGGCGAAGCTTGTCCCCTCGCCAGGGAGGCTTTCGACCACGATGCGACCCGCATGCATGTCTACGATCGACTTCACGATCGCGAGACCAAGGCCAGAGCCCGTGGCACGAGCGGCCCGATTCGCCGCCGCCAGCCCTTCGGTGCCGCGATAGAAGCGGTCGAAGATGCGTGGCAATTCATCCGATGAGATGCCGACCCCTGTATCGCGAACGGTGACCGTTGCAGCACCAGTAGAGAGCAGCTGTACCGAGACGAGAACACTGCCACCCCGTGCGGTGAACTTGAGCGCGTTGGCAACAAGGTTGGCAACAGCCTGCCCAACCAGTGCGGCGTCATGACGAACGAGAACTTTACGTGTCGGCATGCGCTCATCTACTGCGACACCGGCACGGCGTGCGCCTGCCGCCGCCTGCTCAACAGCCAACTGCACACTGGCACGCATGTCAGCAACAACAAACACTGGTCGCGCGATCCCCGCATCAAATCGCGAAAGCTCAAGAATGTTTGACGTCAGCGAGTCCATCCGCTCGAGCTGCCGACCAGCTTCAATGAAGAGCTTCTTTCGCGTCGCCTCATCGGTCGCTGGATCTTGCAACAGATCAACAAACGCCCGTAACGCTGCAAGCGGCGTACGAAGTTCGTGAGAAACATCGGCCAGGTGCTCTTGCCCACGATCTCGCTCGCGACGGAGCGCCTGCATTGAACCCTGAAGGCGGTCGGCCATGAGATTGAACTGATCAAGCAG
>JBILBX010000028.1:0-7908 GCA_044353495.1 Candidatus Limnocylindrus sp.
TACAAAACCGTTGCTCTACCAATTGAGCTATGTCGGCGCCCACGTCGGGATACCTTGCGGTCCGTCGGTGAGGCGTGATCATAGCCCCCTACGGGCGTGGGGGTCAACCGCCTACGTGCGGGAGATCATCACTTTCGGCAGCGGCCGTCGCGCTGGCGTCGGTTGAGACTGGCGTGACGGGCTCGCTTGGCGCGGCCAGCGGGGCCTCAGGGGCTGGCACAGGCTGTGCCGCGGCTGGGCGTTGACCGAGCGCCTCGAAGAGCAGGATGGAACCCGCCACGGCGGCGTTCAGGCTGGCGACCTTGCCGGCCATGGGGATCCGGACGAAAAGGTCGACGCGTCGGCGCACGGCGGGCGAGAGTCCCCGCCCCTCGGCCCCGATCACGATACAGAGAGGGCCGCGCAGGTCTGACTCGCGATAGCCCTGAGCCGCCTCGGCCTCGGCGCCGACCACCCGAATACCCCGCAGGCGCAGGGCGGTGAGCTCGTCGGCCAGGTTCTCCACGCGGGCCACCAGGAGGTGCTCGACCGCTCCGGCGCTGGCCTTAATGGCGGCTGGCGAGAGGGGGGCGGCCCCCTTGCTCCCAATCAGGAGGCCATGCACCCCGACCGCCTCGGCGCTGCGGATCAGGCTGCCGAAGTTCTGGGGGTCCTCTACCCCGTCGAGCGCCAAGATGAAGGGGGCCTCGCCGCGCGCAACGGCACGGGCGAGCAGGTCCTCGGGGGCAGCCTCAGGACGACGCTTCACGACCAGGGCAACCCCCTGATGCCCATCAAACCCGGCCAGTTGCCCGATCAGGGCACCCTCGACCTCAATAATCGGGATGCGGAGGGCGGTGGCATGCAGGACCATCTGCTGGAGGGCATCTCGGCGCTGCGGCACCACCAGAAGTCGGACCGCCTCTCGGCGGGCGGCAAAGGCCTCCTCAACGGGCCGACGCCCAGCGATGACTTCGTGCTCTGGGCCGACCATGCCCGCGACCTGCAGGGAGATCGCCCGCCGTGACGCCCACTGCTTGGCGCCGCCCGCACTAAACGTTGGGCGTGCGACGCCAGGTCGTGGTCCACCAGGGCCGCCGGGTCCGCCGGGGCGGAAGCCACCAAGACGGAAGCCGCCGGGGCGCGGTGGTCGCGGGCGCTGCTCGTCGCTCATGCCTGCGGCCCAGCCAGTCGCCAGCGCTGCCCATCGCGACCGTCATCAATGAGCACGCCGAGGCTCGCCAGTTCGTCACGCAGCGCATCGGAGCGTGCCCAATCCTTGGCGGCACGTGCGGCAATGCGCTCTGCCAGGAGTGCCTCCGCACCCGCTGGAAGCACCGCGCGATCTGGCAGCACCGCGAGCACGGCGTTGATCTTCTCAAGAACGGCGATCAGCACCTGCGCGCCGGCACCACTGCAGTTGGCATCCAGAAGGCGATTCCCGTCGCGCACCAGATCAAAGAGCGCCGCCAGCGCCTCGGGGACGGCGAGATCGTCATCCATCGCAGCGGCGAATCGGCTCCAGCTCGCTTCGGCGAGTGTTGCTGCGCGCTGATCGGCCTCCGCATCGCCCGTGGTGATCGCGCTGCGTGCGGCCAGTGCGGCGACAAAGGCATCGATGCGCGCGATTGCCGACGCAGCTGCAGTGAGCGAATCATCGTTGTAGTTGAGATTTGTGCGGTAGTGCGCAGAGATCAGTGCGAGGCGCAGGGCGCGCGGTTCGGCGCCGCCCGCGAGCAGGTCGCTCACACGAGAAATGTTGCCGAGTGACTTTGACATCTTGTCGCCTGAGACGTGCAGGTGCGCGCAATGCATCCAGGTGCCGACGAACGGCTTCCCCGTAGCCGCCTCAGACTGCGCGATCTCATCTTCGTGATGCGGGAAGACCAGATCGATGCCGCCAGTGTGCAGATCAAACGATTCGCCGAGGTAGCGCATGCTCATTGCCGAGCATTCAAGGTGCCAACCTGGTCGCCCTGGACCGAGCGGGCCATCCCACGATGGCTCACCTGGCTTCGCCGCCTTCCACAGCACAAAGTCGCGGACGTCGTCTTTGCTGTACTCATCGGCCTCAACACGCTCGCCAACGCGCATCGCTTCAAGATCGAGGCGAGCGAGCTTGCCGTAGGCTGGCCACGACGAAATCTTGAAGAAGATCGAACCGTCCTCTGTGCGATAGGCGTGTCCGCCATCGAGCAGCTGCTGCACGAGGGCGATCTGCTCAGGGATATGTTCTGTTGCGCGGGGCATCTCGTCGGGGGTCGCCATGCGTAGGGCGGCCATGTCGGCGCGGAAGACCGCCTCCCAGCGATCGGTAAGTGCACGAATCTCGATGCCCTCTGCCGCTGCGGTGCGAATGATCTTGTCGTCAATGTCGGTCAGGTTCACTACCCAACGCACCGTGCGACCGCTCGCGCGGAGCCAGCGCACCAGCGTGTCGGCGAAGAGGAAGCTGCGGAAATTGCCGATATGAGCTGGGCCGTAGATGGTGGGGCCACAGGAGTAGACCCCAACCTGCGCTGGGTTCAGGGGCGTGAACGGGCGAGTCTCCCCACTCAGCGTGTCGCGGAACTGCAGGCTCACTCCGACGTACCCCTTCGCTGCGCTACGAGGATGGCGGCACAGCGAATCGCCTTGCCGGCACCCTCGTCGCCCACCAGATTACCGCTCGATGCCTTGGCGCTGACGCGATCGGCGGGAATGCCAAGGAGGCTGGCTACATTCGCACCGATCTCGTCGAGGTGCGGCGCAAGCTTTGGCGCGCTGGCGGTGATGAGCAGATCGACCCAGAGTGGCTGCACGCCAACGGCGGCAGCGCGCTCCACGCTCTCGGCAAGCAGCGCTCCGCTCGCAATCCCCTTTGGCGTCGCATCGGTTGCCGGGAAGAGTCGCCCCAGGTCGCCAAGTCCGGCGGCGCCAATCAGCGCATCTGCCACCGCATGGAGCACCACGTCGCCATCGGAGTGCCCGATCAGCGCTGGGCTTTCGGGGAAGGGGCGTCCACCGAGATGCAGCGTGCCGCTTGTGCCGACCGGGTGCGCGTCGTCTCCCCAGCCAACGCGGATGCGGCTTCCAGGGAGGGAGGAGAGGATCTCGCTGAAGGAGACCGTCGGGTCTGAGGGTCGTAGCAGTGCGCCGACGGAGAGAATGTCGTCGGGCTCGGTCAGCTTGCGCAGGCGTGCCGATCCCTGGACGAGCTCCACCGCAACGCCGATCGATTCAAGAACGCTCGTATCGTCGGTCGCCGCAGTGTCGCTGGCAAGCGCAGCGGCAAATGCGGCCACATGGTGTGCGGCGATTCCCTGCGGCGTTTGTGCCGAGACGACGCCCGCGCGATCAACGCTCCCTGAGCTGTGGGTTGTTGCGGCGCCAGTGACGCCTGGCGCGATGCGCTTCAGAGTGTCGGCGATTGGCATGACGGGCGCCGCGGCACCGTGCTGTAGGGCGGCGGCCACGACACGGAGGGCCACCTCGGCATCAACGCCTGGACGTGCGGCGTCGTGAATGAGTAGCACCTCACCTGCGTCGCCCGGAGCGCGCTCAAGTGCCTTGAGGCCAGCGGCGACCGATGCAGAGCGCGTCTCGCCACCAGGCACAACGGCGACAACAGGAGCGGGAATCCACGGCAGGGCGGCGTAGGTGGCGACACGATCTTGTGCGGTGACCACAACGATGCGCCGAACGCCATCGGTTGACGCGAACGCTTCAAGCGACCAACGCAGTGCCGGCTTTCCGGCAATGGGGATGAGTGACTTGTCGACGCCTCCCATGCGCAGACCAGAGCCCGCTGCCACGACGATGACGTCAAACGTCGGGCCGCTACTCACCGAGTGCCTCGGTGATCGCTTCACGTAAAGTGCGCACGGCGATGACCTTCATCCCTTCGGGCATTGGCTCACTCGCGGCGCCACGTCGTGGGGCAGGAACGATCGCTGTCGTAAATCCGTGTCGGGCCGCCTCACGGAGTCGTCGAGCGAGGCCAGAGACAGGCCGAAGCTCACCGAGGAGCCCGACCTCACCGACAGCGACAAGTGCGCGATTAATGGGGCGGTCGCTCTGCGATGAGGCGAGTGCGAGGGCAAGTGGTAGATCGAGTGCGGGCTCATCAAGCACAATGCCGCCGACCAGGTTGGCGTAGATGTCGCGGTCACTCAAAGCAATCCCAGCGCGACGAGCGAGCACTGCAGACAAGAGAGAGAGTCGCGCGGTGTCGAGCCCGCGACCGGTGCGGCGCGGTGTGCCGTATGCCGTACCCGCAACAAGCGCCTGCACCTCAACCAACATCGGGCGGCTCCCCTCCAGGAGCGGGGCGACGACGGCACCTGGTGCACGTTCATCACGATCATCAATAAAGGCGCGACCTGGATCTTCAATCCCAGCGAGGCCCTTCTCGCCCATCTCAAGCAGACCCAACTCATCGGTGGAACCGAAGCGATTCTTCGCAGCACGCAACGTGCGCAGAGTGCCGTGACGATCACCATCGAGCATGATCACCGCATCAACAAGGTGTTCGAGCGTCTTTGGCCCAGCGATGCTCCCCTCTTTGGTGACGTGGCCAACGAGGATCACTGCGGCCCCAGTTGCTCGCGCAACGCTGGCGAGCACCTCGGCACTCCCCCGAACCTGGCCAACGCTGCCCGCGGGTCCTTCGAGCTCTGCGAGCGTTGCTGTTTGAATGGAGTCAACAATCAGTAGCGTTGGACGGCCGCTCTGTGTCGCCTCCGCAATGGAGCCAACTTCGCTCTCAGCGAGAATCTCAACACTGTCAGCAGCAACGGTCGCCATGAGCCCGAGTCGCTCGGCGCGATCGGCGATCTGTGCCGCCGACTCTTCGCCTGACGCATAGAGCACGCGTCCGCCGGCGAGCGCGATCCCCGCGGCGGCCTGCAGCAGCAGCGTGCTCTTGCCGATCCCCGGTTCACCGCCGAGCAAGATGATGGAGCCAGGCACGGCGCCACCACCAAGAACGCGATCCAGTTCGGGGACGCCGAGCGGGAGGCGCGGCGCTCGATCGGCGCTGGCTGCGCGCAGTGGTTGTGGTTGCACTGGCGCCGCTGCGGTTCGTCCACCAGCGGCACGCACGCGTGCGGAGGGTCGATCACGAACCGTCTCAACAAGGGAGTTCCACGAGCCACAACTGCGGCAGGGATTCTCGAGGGCGGGCGCCTCAAAGGCGCAGGTTTGACAGAGCCAGACGCTCTTACTCTTCGCCATTCGGCGGAGGCGCTAGTCGACTGCGCCGACCGGCTCAGCCGGCACAGCGGCGGGCGAAGCTACCCCTTCTTCGCGAATCATCACCGTGATCGCACCGTCAACAAGATCGACCACATACGATGCGCCGATCGGATCGGCACCCTGAAGGAGTCGCTCGGCGAGTGGATCCTCGATGAGCGTCTGGATGGTGCGGCGCAGCGGGCGTGCACCGTACGAGACGTCGTACCCAACCTTGATGAGGTGGTCCTTCGCCGCGTCGGTGATGAGGAGGTCGTGTCCCTGCGTGCGTAGCTGCGCTACGACACGCTTCACGAGCAGGTCGACGATGCGACGCATCTCCTCTTGGTTGAGCGGTCGGAAGACGATGCGTGAGTCAACGCGGTTGAGGAACTCTGGGCGGAACGCCTTCTTCAGCTCCTCGTCGACCTTCTCGCTAATCAACGTGTACTCGTCGGCAGCGCGCGCCGCCTCGCCCTCACCGCGCGAGCGGAAGCCGAGCGACGATGGTGTCTGAATCTGCCGAGCACCAAGGTTCGAGGTCATGATCAAGATCACGTTGCGGAAGTCAACGCGACGACCCTTTGCGTCGGTCAGCTGGCCATCTTCCAGGATCTGCAGCAAGATGTTGAAGACCTCGCTGTGCGCCTTCTCAATCTCATCAAGCAGCACGACGGAGTACGGACGTCGTCGAATTGCCTCGGTGAGCTGACCGCCATCATCGAAACCCACGTAGCCTGGAGGTGCGCCCACTAGCCGACTCGTGTTGTGGCGCTCCATGAACTCACTCATATCGATCTTGACGAGCGCATCTTCTGTGCCAAACATGAATTCGGCGAGCGCCTTCGCAAGCTCGGTCTTGCCGACGCCAGTTGGCCCAAGGAAGAGGAAGCTGCCGATCGGTCGCTTCGGATCCTTCAGCCCGGCCCGTGCGCGACGGACGGCGCGGCTCAGTGTCGAGATTGCCTGCTCCTGCCCAACGACTCGCGCGCTGAGCGTCTCTTCCATCTTGAGAAGTCGTGCAGTTTCGGCTTCGGCCAAACGCATCACTGGAATGCCCGTCCACATAGAGACGACGGCAGCGACCTCCTCTTCGGTCACGACAGGACGCGTGTCTTCGCGTGACTCAGGTGCAGCCGAGGCGGCGATCGCAATGGGTGCATCTGCCGTGGCCACAGGCGCGGCGGCGGGAGCGGTGGATCCTGGTGCTGGCGGAAGATTCAGGCTCAGGCGCCAAGCGCGATCAAGCTCTTCGATGCGGCTCTTGAGCCCTTCGCCCTGGTTACGCAGCGAGAGGGCGCGATCAAAGGCACCGGCCGCCTCCGCATCGCGCTGATCGCGCTCAACGGCGTCGGCCTCGCGGCGGGCCGAGCGCAAGTCGGCAGGTGGCGATGAGTGTCGCAACATCACGCGGCTCGAGGCTTCGTCGATCACATCAATCGCCTTATCTGGCAGCTGCCGATCGCTGATGTAGCGAACGGAGAGCTCCACCGCCGAGGCGAGCGCCTCGTCCGAGATGCGAACCTTATGGTGCGCCTCGTAGCGCGGGCGTAGCCCCTTCAGGATCTCGATCGTCTCGTCCGACGATGGTTCGGCCACCAACACCTGCGCGAAGCGGCGCTCAAGCGCTGGGTCCTTCTCAATGTGCTTGCGATACTCATCGAGCGTGGTTGCACCAATGCACTGGATCTCGCCGCGGGCGAGTGGCGGCTTCAAAATGTTTGCGGCATCAATGGCACCTTCGGCGGCGCCGGCACCGACGAGCGTGTGCAGCTCATCGACAAAGAGGATCGCGTCGCGCGATGCGCGCAACTCTTCGAGCACCTTCTTGAGGCGCTCCTCAAACTCGCCGCGATACTTGGTACCGGCAACGAGCGAGCCCATGTCGAGCGTGACAACACGCTTGTCGAGGAGCGGAGCAGGAACATCGCCCTTGACGATGCGCTGCGCGAGCCCCTCGGCGATTGCTGTCTTGCCGACGCCTGGTTCACCGATGAGTGCTGGGTTGTTCTTTGTGCGACGCGCGAGCACCTGAATGACGCGCTCGATCTCCTTCTCGCGACCAATCACTGGGTCAAGGCGTCCGGAGCGGGCCGCCTCTGTGAGATCGATGCCGAGGGCGTCGAGCGTTGGGGTCTTCGAGCCGCTGCGGCGCTCGGTTGGTTGCGCGGTCGGGGTCGATGACTGGCTGAGCACGCGCACCACCTCGTGGCGAACCTTCTCCAGGCTGACGCCGAGGGATTCGAGCACGCCGGAGGCGATCCCCCCCTCTTCGCGCACGAGGCCGAGGAGGAGGTGCTCGGTGCCGATGTAGTTGTGGCCCAAGCGGCGCGCCTCATCAATGGCGAGCTCGATGACCTTCTTCGCCCGTGGCGTCAGGCCGATCTCGCCAACGACGGGGCGCTCACCCCGACCGATGATGAACTCAACCGCCTGGCGAACCTTGGCCAGCTCAACGTTGAGGTTCTCCAGCACCTTCGCCGCGACGCCCTCGCCCTCGCGGACAAGGCCAAGCAGCAGGTGCTCTGTGCCGATGTAGTTGTGGTTGAAGCGCTGCGCCTCGTCTTGGGCGAGCGTCAGCACCTTGCGGGCGCGATCCGTGAAGCGATCGAAGCGGTCAGCCGTGGCCATGCGCTCCTCCGATCCCCGCTCCCAGGCGTAGGTCGCCAGGCAGTTGTGCGGAGAGGAAGTCTACCACTCCGATTGGGCGCTTCACGA
>JBILBX010000029.1:0-7881 GCA_044353495.1 Candidatus Limnocylindrus sp.
CTCGACACGGCCGGTCAGGTCGAGCGCTTCCAGAAGCGCCTCGGTCGCTCGCGCTGATCTTCATGCGGCGCCGACTCGGCGTCGCTGCGCGAATCGCGCAGGATCGCTTTGCAGAGGTTTCACACGCGCTACACGCCCTCTCTCTGAGCGCGCGCCCAACAAGCGGCGCCGCATTTGGCGGCCAGGCGCTGATCGACGGCGTACTCATGCGCGGACCATCACACATCGGTGTGGCCCTGCGCACCGCTGACGGTGGCATCGCGGTGACGAGTGAACCAATCGCAACAGGGCCTATTCGACGTCGGTTGACGCGGATCCCTGTGCTTCGCGGTGCCGTCGTGTTGTGGGAGACGCTCGCACTCGGCAGTCGTTGGTTGCTCCGCAGTGCCGATGTCTCTGCTGGTGATGAGACGCAATCCAGTAGCAGCACCGGCGCAACCATTGCCACACTTGCAGTCACCATTCTCATCGCAGTGGTGATCTTCAATGTGCTTCCAGCTATTGCCGCTTCAGCCTTCGTGCACGCACTCGGTCTTACCGAGCTGCTGATCGAGCGAGCAGTTGACGGACTCTTGCAAGTAGGAATTTTGCTTGGCTATTTGGCAGCAGTGGGCCGCAGCAGTGATGTTGATCGCACCTATCGCTATCACGGCGCAGAGCACCGCGCGATTCACGCGCTCGAGAACGGCGATTCACTCACGCGCAGTGCGCTCGCGCGCTGGCCAACTGCTCATCCACGTTGCGGCACCGAGTTCCTCGTTGTGGTGATTCTTGTCAGCATCGTCTCCTTCTCGTTGGTCGGCCGACTTGATCCGATCCCAACGGTAATCAGTCGCATCGCTGGTATCCCGATCGTTGCCGGTCTCGCTTATGAGGTTCTGCGCCTCCTCGGTCGCTACCGAACAAACGTCATTGCGCAGATGCTGGCTGCCCCGGGGATTGCGGTGCAGCGCATCACCACACGAAAGCCTGATGACGGCATGCACGACATTGCGATCGTTGCACTTACGGCGGCGATTGAAGCAGAGGGCGGTGTTGTGCCGAGCGGCTCCGAACGACCAACCTCCCGTGTACTGCAGTCACTGAAGGTGCGCTGATGGCTGATGTCGCACAGCTCAACGCGCGACTTGCGGCGGCGCTTAAGGCGCGTGCCGAACTCGAGGCACAGTTGACGCTTCCCGAGGTGCTCGCCGATCACACTGCGCTTGCCCGAATTGGGCGCGAACTGTCACGCACCGCGCCGCTCGCCGAAGCGGGCGAGGCGCTCACGGCCGCTCGCCTGCGGGTGACCGATTCACGCTCCCTCGAAGCCGATCCAGGGGCAGATGCGGAGATGCGCGAACTTGCCGCAGCCGACCGCACCGAGGCTGAGGCGATCGAGCGCGACATTCTCGAGCGACTCCCAGGCCTACTGCTTGAGCCCGACCCGAACGATGGCCGAGACCTGTTGATTGAAGTGCGCCCTGGTGCTGGTGGCGATGAGGCCGGCATCTTTGCTGGCGAGCTCTTCCGCGCCTACCTGCGCTACGCCGAACGACAAGGGTGGAAGAGCGAAGTCGATGCGATCAGCGAAACAGGCGTTGGCGGAATTCGCGAAGGCGTCATGGAAGTCTCTGGCGATGGCGCATGGGCCGCATTTAAGTGGGAAGCTGGCGTGCATCGGATTCAGCGCGTCCCTGCAACCGAATCCGCTGGACGCATTCACACCAGCACCGCCACGGTGGTGGTCCTTCCAGTGGTGACCGCTGTTGACCTTGTGATTCCAGAGACCGACATTCGCATCGACGTGAAGCGTGCATCTGGCAATGGCGGACAAGGGGTGAACACCACCGACTCCGCCGTGCGCATCACCCACATTCCGAGCGGCATCGTTGTGGAGATGCAAGACGAGCGCAGCCAGCTGCGCAACAAAGAGAAGGGGATGGCAATTCTGCGCAGCCGCATCATTGCCGCTGAAGAGGAGCGCAAGCGCGCCGCCGACTCAAAGGCGCGCAAGGCGTTGATTGGCAGCGGTGATCGCAGCGAGAAGATCCGTACCTATAACGGACCGCAGAATCGTGTCACCGATCACCGCATCGGTTTCGACAAATTCGATGTGCCGGGCATTCTCGGTGGTGACTTTGCGCCATTCCATGAAGCACTCGCCGCTGCTGAGCAGGCTGCGCGACTGGCGGAGTGATGAGCGAGGAGCCGGTTGCTAGTCGACCACTCGTAGAGCGCGAGGCCGACGGACCCACGCTGCTACGCGAAGCAGCAGCGCACCTTGAGTCGGCGGGGAGCCCAACACCTCGCCTCGATGCCGAAACGCTCCTTGCAGCAATGCTCGGCACGCGCGTCACCACGCTGCGCACCGCTGTTGCTGCAGGCTTCCCACTTCCGCTCCCAGCGCTCATTGAGCTGCCAGAGCCAGAGCCACTGAGCGATCGACACCCACAACTCGCCGATGCGTTGCGCATTGCACGCAGCGCACTCTCGGCGGGTGATGCACCCGCAGCACTCGCCGCACTCGTGCAGGAGCGCGCAGCGGGTCGACCGATCAGTCACCTCACTGGACGTCGCGGCTTCCGCAGGCTCGAGTTGCTCGTCACCCCCGATGTGCTTGATCCGCGTCCAGAGAGCGAGCTCATCATTGAAACCGCGCTCGCATTTCTTGCCGACCGTGTTGCCGCCGATCGCGCACTCGGCCGTGCACCGCACCCACTGAACGCCGCTGAGATCGGCACCGGGAGCGGCGCGCTTGCCGTCGCCCTCGCCGATGAGTCACCAGTGCCGCTGCGCCTTATCGCAACCGACATCTCTGGTGAAGCGCTGATGGTGGCGCGCGCGAATGCGTTGCGTTGTGGCGTTGCATCGCGCATCACCTTCATGCATGGCGATCTCGCTGAACCGCTTCTTGCGGCGCGTGCGCCAGGTGATCCAGCACACCTTGATCTTTTGATTGCGAACCTGCCGTATGTGCCGACTGCGGAGGTTGACGAGGCGACGAGAGACGCAAGCATTCGCGATCTTGCGCCGCGCGATTTGGCGCGCCTCAGCATTGCCACAGAGCCTCGCCTTGCGCTCGACGGTGGCGGTGACGGCCTAGAGCTGATTCGCCGACTCATCGCCGAGCTGCCGCGACTGCTGCGCCCGGGCGGCGCTGCACTCCTAGAGTTTGGCGACGGCCAAGGTGACGACGTTGCGCGTATCGCCGACGGTCTCGGTATCGGTTGGCGCGTCGCGATTCGCGGCGACCTCTCGGGTCGCGATCGCATGGCCGAAATCCGTCGCAGCGGGTAACGCGTATGACTGTGCAGCCAACGCTCCCAATCCGACTGCTTGTCATGGATCTTGATGGCACGCTGCTGCCACACGGTGGCGTTATCGCTGAGCGAACTGTTGATGCGATTCGCGCAGCGCGCGCAAAAGGGGTGATCGCCACCATCTCATCGGGGCGCAACGTGCCATCACTCATTGAGTACGCGCATCAGATTGGTCTCGATGGTCCGCTCATTGGCATGCAGGGGGCAATCGCGCGCGAGATTCCGGCGAAAGGCGAGGTTGGCTCCGGGCGCCTGATCCGGCACTTCCCCCTCCCTGGTCACCTTGGGGCGAAGGCGGTCGCCTGGTGCCGCGAGAACAACCTCTGGGGGCACGCGGTGATTCGTGATGACTACCGCCTTGATGTGCGTGATCCGCATGTGCGCCAGTACGAGACCTGGCTGCAAGGGGAGGCTCGGAAGCGTCTCGGCACGGTGCCAGACCTGGTCACCTACCTCGCCGAGCGCCGCCTCTACCTCTCGAAAGTGGTCGCCCACGCCCCCGAGGGCCATGTCGACGGGGTGCTTGATCGGGCGAGGGCCACCTTCGCTGGGGAGCTTGATGTGACCATCAGCCACCCCGAATACCTAGAGTTCACCGCCCCTGGGGTCAATAAAGGAGCGGCGCTGCGCTGGCTCGCCCGCCGCCTGAAGATCCCCCTTGGCCAGGTGATGGCTATTGGCGACCAGTACAACGACCTAGAGATGCTCGACGTCGCTGGGCATGGGGTGGCGATGGCTGGGGCACCCGGCCCCGTGCGCGCCGTGGCGCAATATGAGGCACCCCGTTGTGAAGATGATGGTGCAGCGCGCATGATTGAGCGCCTGATCCTCGGATCAGCGGGAGAATAGGGGCCACACACCCGTCGTGGGGCAGAGGAGAGGGAGGGGACCATGAGCAACGCCGCACACGATCCGTTGATGAACCTGAGCCTTCGTGAGGTTGACCCTGAGCTCGATGCCATCTTCGTAAAAGAGGCGGTACGTCAGCGCGATCACATCGAGTTGATCGCCTCTGAGAATTACACCTATGCGGCGGTGCGCGAAGCGCAGGGTTCGATCCTTACCAACAAGTATGCTGAAGGCCTCCCAGGAAAGCGCTACTACGCCGGCTGTGAATTTATTGACGAAGCCGAGAACCTTGCACGAAACCGCGCACTACAACTCTTTGTTGGCAGTGAGCATGTCAACGTGCAGCCGCACTCCGGTGCCTCTGCCAACATCGCAACCTTCACTGCCGCGATGTCGCCAGGTGACTCATTCGTTGCCATGAGCCTCGACCAGGGCGGACACCTCTCGCACGGTGCATCCGTCAACATCTCCGGAAAGTGGTTTAAGCCAACCTTCTACGGCGTTCGTGCCGAAGATGGTCTGGTGGATTGGGACGCAGTGCAGCGCGCCGTTGATGAGGCGAAGCCAAAAGTCGTCATCGCTGGCGCATCGGCGTACCCGCGTTCGCTTGACTTCGAAAAGTTTGCGGCCATTGCGCACGCAGCGGGCGCAAAGCTGATGGTCGACATGGCACACATCTCAGGAGTTGTGGCGGCAGGGCTGCACCCGAGCCCATTCCCACATGCGGATTACGTCACCACCACAACACACAAGACACTGCGCGGACCGCGCGGTGGCATGATCTTTGCGCGCGCCGATGAGGCGGCTGCGATCGATAAGGCGGTCTTCCCCGGCAATCAGGGCGGGCCACTGATGCACGTGATCGCCGCAAAGGCGGTCGCCTACAAGTTGGCGCTCCAGCCTGAATTCCGTGCGTATATGCAGCGAACGCTCGACAACGCCAAGGCTCTTGCCGAAGCGCTCGCCGCACGCGGATTCGGTGTGATCACCGGCGGCACCGACAACCACCTGATCCTCTGCGACGTGACGCCACTTGGCGTGACCGGCAAGGAGGCAACCGCCGCACTTGAAGCGGTCGGCGTGACGATCAACAAGAACAGCATCCCAGGCGAGACGCGTTCGCCGATGGTGACGAGCGGCGTTCGCTACGGAACACCAGCAGCAACGACGCGCGGCATGGGCCTCGCCGAGATGGAACAGATCGCACAGTGGTCTGTTGAGGCGATCGCCGCACGCGAAGATGCGGCGAAGCTCGAGCAGATTCGTCGCGAGGTGGTGAAGGTTGCGCAACAGTTCCCAGTGCCTGGCAACGATGCTGCGGAGCTAGCGGCACGCGAGAGCTAATGGAGAACGCTCCGGTCTATCTCTCCATCGCTGCACTGGCGGCAGTCGTTGCTCTCGTCGGCACACAGTTCGTGCGCCGTGTTGCTGTGGCGTTCAATCTTGCCGACGCGCCAAATGAGCGGCGCATCAATACAACGCTAATGCCGCGCGCTGGCGGCTTTGCCGTTGCGCTCTCCTTCTTCCTGGTTGGTGCTGCAGTGACGATCCTTGCGTCACCGCTCGGCCTCACTGGTGGCACACCAATCCCAATCTCCGGAATCGCCGCACTTCTCCTTGGTGTACTTCTTGCTGGCGTCATCGGCCTGGCTGACGATCGCTTCGATCTACGGGCACGGTGGCAGCTCGTTGGTCAGGTGGTGATCTCGGCGGTACCGATTGCGTTCGGCGTTCGGATCGCGATCCTGTCGAATCCGTTTGGCGCGGGCGACCTGCTCATCCCCGATGCCATCGGGCTGGCCCTGACCCTCTTCTGGGTCCTTGGCATGCAGAACGCCATGAACTTCATTGATGGACTCGATGGCCTCTCGGGTGGGATTGCCCTGATCGCTGCCGTGACCCTTGGGGTGATCGCCCTCCCGGCGACCCCTCTGCTCGCCGCCCTCTGCTTCACCTTGGCGGGCGCACTCGCCGGTTTCTTGCGGCACAACTTCTATCCCGCCTCTATCTATATGGGAACGAGCGGGGTTCTGGCGGTCGCCTACGCCCTCGCCGTTCTCTCCCTCCTCGGCACCGCAAAGGTCGTTGCCGCCCTCCTCATCCTGGGGCTCCCCATCATTGACGCCTTCTTCGTCATCCTCGGGCGACTCCTCGCCGGTCGCTCTCCATATAGTGCCGACAAGACCCATATCCACCAGCGCCTGATTGACGCAGGGCTCAGCCACCGCGGCGCCGTACTCGTCCTCTATGGCGTCACCCTCCTCCTCTCGGTTGGGGCGGTCGTACTGACCGCAAGTGCCGCCGTGTACGCCTTCGCCGGGCTCCTCGTCGTGCTTGGCGGGGCGATCGTCTGGCTCTCGCGACGGGCGGAGCGCCGCACGTGAGCACCCCTGACCCAGCGCCAAAAAACGAACGCGAGTTTGGCGACCCTCGGCTAGAATCGCCGCAGAATCCTGATGAGGTTGTTGGCCTGATGTCCGACATCGGCAAGGGTGCGTATCTCGCCCTCTTCTCGCAGATCGGTATCAGCCTTCTCATTGCGAATCTCGGTGGAGCACTCCTCGGACACTGGATCGACGGTCAACTCAGCAGCGGACCGATCTTCCTGATCCTTGGATTCGTTGGAGGCTTCGTCGCCGGCGCGGTGGCCGCAGCACGATTAGTGCAGCGAACGTTGCGCCACCTCGATGCACTTGACGTTGCAGCAAAGGCAGCGAAACGAGAACGTGAGGCACGCCAGCGCGATGCCGCACGAGAGATCGGGAGGGGTAGATGAGCGTCGCTCCGGCGAAGAAGAGCTCAACAAAGCGCACCCTTCTTCTTGCCGCACTCGGCGTGCTCGTCCTTGACGCGATTGCCGTAGTGGTCGCTGGTGATGTCGGCCTGAAAGATTTCCCTGGCGGCGTGATCCGCAAAGCGCTTGAGCCCATCGTTCCCCACACCGTTATCGATCTCGGCGGCGATCCAACGCATGCAGCAACGCTCTTTGACTTCTACCCATCCATTACCGGCTCCATCATCATGAGTTGGGTCGTGATGGCCGCGGTGATCATTCCGCTCACGATTGCTGCGCGTCGACTCAAGGAGATTCCAAGTGGCGTGCAGAACGTGATTGAGTTTGCGATTGAGAGCCTTTCGTCGTTCGCGATCGGGATCGGCGGGCCTGGCGCAAAGAAGTTCATCACCTTCTTCCTCGCCTGCTTCCTCTTTATTGCGGTGTCAAACTGGTCGGGCCTGATCCCAGGCGTCGGTCGCGTGCATGAATTCCGCGCGCCAACGAGCGATGTGAACGTCACCGTTGGCTTGGCGCTCGTCGCCTTCGTCTATTTCCACTACCAAGGTGTTCGCGCACTTGGTATCGGTGGCTACCTCGGAAAGTTCTTCGCAACCAAGGGCGCCAGCCTGACCGACAAGGCTATTAATCACTTCGTTGGTGTACTGGAGTTCCTCTTGGAGTTCGTGAAGCCACTCACGTTGGCGATGCGACTCTTCGGCAACATTTACGGTGGCGAGCTTGCGCTCGCCGTCGTCACCACCATCACCCTTGCGTACATCCCTGTCGCCCTGTACGGCCTCGAGCTCTTCGTTGGCCTGATGCAGGGGATCATCTTCAGCGTGCTCGTCCTCGTCTTCACCATGCTGGCCATGGAGGGGCATCACGAGGAGGGGCACGATGAGCACAGCCCGGCGGCGGCCGGGGAGGGCGAGACGGCGGGAGCCGAATCGCGAG
>JBILBX010000030.1:0-7586 GCA_044353495.1 Candidatus Limnocylindrus sp.
GCTGACCATCCTCGCCTTCTATCTCCTGCAGACCTTCGTGGCGCAGCCCTTTCGGGTGGAGCAGGGCTCGATGCGCCAAACCCTCGAGCCTGGCCAGTACGTGCTCGCCGATAAGCTCACCGCGGCGGTGACCGGATACCACCGTGGCGACATCGTCATCTTCCGGCCACCCAGCACCTGGCCCGCCGACGCATCGGGTACCCCGTACATCAAACGGGTGATTGGCCTTCCCGGCGAAACGATTGACCTCGTTGATGGGGTGGTCAGTGTGAATGGCGTGCCGATCGACGAGACCTATACCTACCGTGATGGTGGCGGCGATGGCGCTGGCGAGACGGGGCGCTGGGTTCTCGGCGCGACGGAACTCCTCGTCTTCGGAGACCACCGCTCAAACTCATCGGACTCACGGGCCTACGGCCCAATCGACACCACCAGCGTGATTGGCCGGGCGATCTTGCGCTACTTCCCGATTGACCTACTGACCATCATCACGCCGCCAACCTACCGACAGGCGGCACCGTAGATGCCCGGCCTCGAGTTACCACTCGTACTCATCGCCATCCTGGCCGGGACCTTGGCGGTCACCAGCGCCGGTCGCGGTGCATGGGTTGCGATCGCGGTCTTGGCACTGAGCTCAAGTGTGCTGGAGTTCTCCATTGCTGATCCAACTCGGATCGGCTTGATCTTGCGTCTCTCCGCTATTGGGATTGGCCTCGTTGCGGCACTCCCTGAGAACCTCTTTGAGCGTGAGGCGCTGCGCCGAGATCTTGCCCTGCGCACTCTCGTGCGCACTCTGCGCGAACATCCTGTGGTCGTCGCCAGCGCGATTGCCGGCCTCCTGCTCGGCCTGGTGCCACTCGCACTCCCCATTGAATCAAGCAGCGATGCACTTCGAGCCGCCGGCATTGCACTCCTCGTCGTTGGCCTGCCACCACTTCTAACCAGTCGCTTCATTGAGGCCACGACGCGCGCGGCGGTCGTGACCCTTGCGGGGACCATGCTCCTGCGCACCTCGATCTTTGGGGCGCTTGACCCGCTTACCGCCCTCACCATTGGCGCAGGGTTCGCCTGCATCCTGGTGGTTGGCGGCAGCGTTGCTACACGCATCTCGAATGCTGAGGAGGAGCGATGACCGCCGAGATTGCACTCGCGGCAATCCGGGCGCTCTTCCCGCTGCTCATGGCGCTGAGCTCGCTTGCCCTCGTTCCACTCATTCGACTCTGGCGTGGTCCGCAGCGTGATGATGCTGCGATCTACGCAACGTTTGGCGTGCAGCTCCTACTGCTCGCGACCTCCGTTGGCGCAGCGCTTGCCGGCGCTGGCTACCTCTCAACGCTCAAGTTGGGCCAGATCACCATCGACCCTTCTGAGCCTGGTCGTTTGCTCGTGCTGCTCGGCGGCGTCGTCTTCGCGGTGATCGTTGGCGCAGGAGAGGGACGCCGAGCGGGAACCATGGGACAGATCGCCCTCTTCGGCATCGCCGCGATCGACTTCGCACTGGCAATTCCATCTGGGATCGCGCCAATTGCGCTCCTTCTCTTTGCCAGCTTGGGCATCTCAGGTGCCGCGGCAAGTGGCAAAGACGATGTAGGCCGTGCCCGTGCCGTCTTCCGCGATCTGCGAACCGTCTCACTCTTGCTTCCCGCCGTCGTCATCGCTGAGATTTTGCGTACGGCAATCTCCTATGCCGCGGTTGATGCCTCATACGCCACGCCAGCATCGCTCGCAGCAGGTACGGCGCTCGGCGTCTCCCTCGTCCTCATCGTGGCGGCGGGCGTCTTCCCCTTCCACAGTCGACTGATCAAAATCTTTGAGGCGCTGCCAATCGTCGGCTCGCTCCTCGTTGGCGTGTGGATCCCTTCGGCGCTTGCGCTCATCGTCATGAGTGAACTCTCTGTTCTGGCGAGCAGCATCACGGATCCTCTCGGTGGCGCGATTGTGCCTGGCATCCTGCTCGCAGGTGCTGCAACCCTGGTCTTCGGTGCGGTCTCCGCCCTACTCCATGACGACATCGGCGAGATCGTTGGGTTCATGGCCGTTGGGAACGCCGGGTGGCTGGCACTCGCCGCTGCAGCCTCGCTGCAATCACCAGCCGACACGTCGTCACGCCTCATCGTGCTCCCGGGGCTGCTGACCATCTCACTCTTTGGTCTCTGGCTCGTGAGCGTACGGCGACGATATGGAACCACCTCAATCAGTGAGCTTGGTGGATGGGCACGACGCACTGGGGCAAACGGAATCGCGCTCGCCGCCGCGATCATTGCCCTCGCCGCTCTACCACCTGGCGTCGTGCTGGCCGCCCGACTCAACCTTCTAGTGCTTGGCGGCAATCCACTCATCGCACTCTTTGCGATAGTCGGTCAGATCCTCTTGATCGTTGCGGCGATTCGACTTCTTCTCGTCGGCTTCACACCGCAGAGCCAGACGGTGCACGAGGCAGAGACTCGGCCGTTCGCCAATCTCATCACCATCTCACTCGTTGCTGGATCGCTTTTCGTTGCAGCGGCAGCCGCTGGCTGGCTCGCCCTTGAATCTGGTGGAACTGGTCCGCTCCCGCCGGCGCCGAGCGTCTCGCCAGGAACGAGTTTTGATCCGCAGCCAAGCAGTGAGCCGAGCGTTGAGCCGACGCCGGACGTCACGGTATCGCCAGAGGTATCGCCGAGTGTGCTGCCGTCAGGTAGCGGAGAGATTTCGCCAGCGCCGTAGCGACCATCGGTCGCGGGGGGAGCTACTCCTCGTCGGAGAGGATCCAGGCGTCGGTGGCGCGGGTGTACTCAACAAGACCACCCTCTGGGAACCAGAGTGCAATCTCTGCCGCGGCGGTTTCTGGTGCATCAGATGCATGGATCAAATTCTTTGCCGTCTCCAGCGCAAAGTCGCCGCGAATGGTTCCGGGGGCCGACTCGTGTGGCTTCGTTGCGCCGACCATGGAGCGAACTACCGCAATGGCGTTTGGTCCCTCAAGGACCATCGCGACGACTGGGCCCGACGAGATGAATTCCACGAGGCCCTTGAAGAATGGGCGCTGCGCGTGCACGGCGTAGTGCGTCTCAGCGAGTTTGGCGCTCACCGGCGTGATCTTGAGGGCAACGATCTTGAGGCCGCGCTCTTCGAATCGCGTGATCACGCGACCAGCAAGCTGGCGCTGTACGCCGTCTGGCTTGACGAGAACAAGGGTGCGCTGGCTGGTGCTCATAGCTGCAGGTTAGCCGATCTCGTTCGAGTGCGGTTTATCGTCACTCGCCGTTGGCCACGCCCCAGTTGGAAGTTCAATCTGCACATACTGTTCGCCGCGATACTCAAGCCAACTCTTCACCGGCGCAGCATCTGGAACCTGGGTGCCAGCCTGGTACTCGATCTCGACCGCATCGGCGCCTGAGCGAAGCACATAGCGCAGGTTTCCTGGCTCACTTAGATCGAACTCAATGCTCTCAAAGGCATCAACATTGATCGTGATGGTGAGCGGGGTGAAGATCGACGAGACCTCGGGATCGTCGCCCAGCACCTCCTCGACCCAGCCGTGGCCGCGAACGATCTGTTCGCCATCGCGGAGGTGGCGATAGGAGACCGTTTGGTGGAGGAGGGGGCGGAGGATATTCGCCTTATCGGCGCGCTGTACAACGAGGCCTCGGTTAACGAAGAGGCCGGGGGCGCGGTCGTGCTGTTCGTGATCCATGAGGGAGAGAGCCTACCGCAGAGCGGCTCCCCGCCGCACCCGCGCCGCCCGCCCTATCATTGCGCGGTGCGCTACGCCGTTGATCTCGGGAATAGTGCGGCGAAGGCCGCCCTGCTTGACGGCGCCGTGGTGCGCCTCCCCGCCCCTGCTGATCCCCGCGACGCCGTCGCCTGGAGTGGCGTCGCCGCCGAGCTGATCGCGGCGATCCGAGCCGATGCGCAGCGTGCAGGTGAGCCAGCAAGCCTTCGCGTTGCGAGCGTGGTCCCAGCCGGTGCTGATGCGCTCAAGGCTGCCGCTGCGAACGCAGCGATCGCCGCTGAATTCGTAAACGTGGCCGATGTTCCGCTCGAGCTGGCACTCACCCCACCCGCCCAGATTGGCATCGATCGACTCCTTGCCGCATGGCTCGCCTACACGGAGTACGGCGCCCCCTCACAGCGCGGCGCAATCGCAGTGACTCTTGGGACCGCACTCACCCTCACCTGCGTCGATCGAAGTGGCCGCCTTCTTGGTGGTGCGATCGCCCCCTCGCCGGTACTCGCCTCTCGCGCCTTGGCCAGCGGTGCCGCGGCACTCCCGCTCGTTGCCATCTATGACGAGAGCCCCGAACTTGCGGGGCCGATCGGTGCAGATACCGCCGAAGCGCTTGGCTCAGGAATCCTTCGCGGCGCACGTGGCGCACTTACTGCACTGATTGCCGAATCCATCGCAGAGATGTCGCACCGAGATCCAGGTGCACCGACGCCCGCCGTGGTCCTCAGTGGTGGCGCGGCGCTCGCCGGCTGGTGCGCCACCGTTGCGGCCGATCATCGCGATGCCGAATTTGTGTTGCGCGCGATCAACGCACTCCCCGCAGCGGTGCGCGCATGAGTAAGCGCCTCGCCGGACGACTCGTTGTTCTCGGCATCACTGGCTCCATCGCCGCCTACAAGTCGCCCGAGATCGTACGCGCACTCCGAGCCGAGGGTGCCGACGTGCAGGCGCTGCTCACCCCAGCTGCCACGCGTTTCGTTTCACCCCTGACACTGCGCACCCTTACCGGCCACGCCGTTGATGCCGACCTGCTCGACCTGCTCCCCGACGGCCGCATCGGTCACATCGTTGCCGCCGACGCGGCCGATGCGATCTTGATCGCGCCAGCAACGGCACAGTGGATCGGCGCCATGGCGAGCGGTCTCGCCGGCGATGTGGTCACCGCCGCCTGCCTCGCCACCACTGCGCCGGTGATCGTGGCCCCCGCCATGGATGGCGAGATGTGGGCGCATGCCGCCACCCAAACGAATGCGACCCGACTGCGCGACGACTTTGGCTACGCACTGGTTGCACCAGAGAGTGGCGCGCTGGCGAGTGGAGCGACCGGTGTTGGCCGCCTCGCTGAGACTGCGGCGATCGTTGACGCGGTGGTCGCCGCCATTGGCGCCGCACCGATTCGCGAGCCGAACGAGAGCCGCCGTCCGCCAGCAGTACCAGCTGGCGATCTCTCCGGTCGACGAGTTGTGGTTACCGCAGGTGGCACGGAAGAGCCGATTGATGCGGTGCGCATCTTGGCGAACCGTTCGTCGGGTCGTCAGGGGATCGCGCTTGCTGAGGCGGCGCGCGACCGTGGCGCCGACGTCACCCTGATCGCCGCCCGCGTCAGCGTGCCGCTCCCTGAAGGGGTCACCATCGTGCGCGCCATGAGCGTTGACGCGCTCGGCGCAGCGCTTAAGGACGCACTCTTGGCCGCACCGAACGGCAGTGCAACAACACCCGCAGATGCGCTCATCGCCACCGCCGCCGTCTCTGACTTCCGCGTCGCGGGCGGCCCTTCGGCAGAGAAGTTGCGCCGCGACGGCGAGATCACCCTGCGTCTCACGCCGACCCCCGACCTGCTTGGTGGCGTCGCACAGGCACTTGGCCCGCGTGCAACACGTCAGACGCTGCTCGTTGGTTTCTCTGCCGAAGCGAGTGCAACGCCACGGGCACGCGAGAAGCTAGAGAAGAAGGACCTCGACCTCATCGTCGCCAACGACGTCACGGCGCCCGGCATCGGTTTTGAGAGCGCCGAGAATGCCGCAGAGATCATCGGAGTTGACGCGGTGGTTACCCGTGTTGGTCCGGCACCGAAGCGTGTCGTGGCTGACGCCATCCTGGATCGAGTGGCGGCGCTCCTCGCAACGCGAGCAGGCTGATGGGGCGATACACCGTTGCCGACATGCGCGCTGCGCACGCCGCGGGCGGCCGCTTCGCTGCAGTCACTGCATGGGATCGCCCGACCGCCGAGTTCGCCGAGGCGGCTGGCATTCACTTCATGCTCGTGGGCGACTCGCTCGCACAGGTTGCGCTCGGCCATGAGTCGACCGTTCGCGTTGGCATGAGCGAGATGCTGCATCACACCGCCGCCGTTGTGCGCTCAACCAGCACCGCACTAGTGATCGGTGACATGCCCTTCCTCTCCTATGTGGATGTGCCAACCGCAGCCGAAAACGCTGCGCGATTCATTCGGGATGCTGGCGCTGGTGCCGTGAAGCTCGAGGGTGGCGTTGCCGTTGCCCCCATCGTCGCTGCGCTCGTGCGCAGTGGTGTTCCCGTGATTGGCCACATCGGTTTCACGCCACAGTCATCACTGAATGAGAGTAAGCCTCGCGCGAAGGGACGCCTCCCTGATGCAGCGGCGGCACTCCTCGAGGATGCAATCGCCCTGCAGGAGGCCGGCGCATCGGCGATCGTGATTGAGCTCGTGCCACAGGAGCTTGCAGCCGCGATCACCAGTCGCCTCACAATCCCAACCATCGGCATCGGCGCAGGTGCCGGCTGCACCGGGCAGGTGCAGGTGCTCCCCGATCTGCTCGGCCTACTCGGCGCAACCGCACCGCGCCACGCCGGGCGCGTTGCCAACCTTCGCGATGAGGCCATCGCCGCCCTCACCACCTGGCGCGAGAACGTAGAGTCAGGCGCCTTCCCCACCGCGGCGCAAGGGATCGCTGGGGACGCAACCCTCATCGCCGCTCTTGACGAGCTTCCGCGCTAGCTCAGGCTCTAGGTGATGCGCACCGTAACCACTCGTGCAGAGCTTGAGCAGTCGCTCGCACAGCTGCCGCGCCCGATTGCGCTGGTGCCAACGATGGGGGCGCTCCACGCCGGCCACGCAGCGCTGATCACCGCCGCTCGACGCACCGCTGCCACCGTGGTCGTCTCAATCTTCGTCAATCCACGGCAGTTTGCGAACGTCGCTGATGTCGCTCGATACCCGCGCACCCTCGAGGGCGACGAGCAACTCGCCAAGGCCGCTGGTGCAGACCTGCTCTTCACTCCTACCGTTGACGAGATCTATCCGCCCAGCGAACCAGTTGCAACGATCGAACCGGGGCCGCTCGCAAGCAGACTTGAGGGTGCCTCGCGGCCCGGGCACTTTGCCGGAGTGGCGACCGTCGTCTCGCGACTCTTCGATCTGGTGCGCCCAGATGAGGCGTACTTCGGCGTGAAAGATGCGCAGCAGGTGCGCGTCGTTGCTTGGATGGCGGCGCAGCGGAGCGCCCGGATCACCATTCACCGTGTTGCGACCGTGCGCGACCGTGATGATCTTGCGCTCAGCTCACGCAATCAGATGCTCTCAGCAAACGGTCGTGTTGCGGCGGCAAAGACGATCCCCGTCGCGCTCTCGCTCATCGCCGAGGCGTATGCCTCTGGCGTTACGAGCGTTGCCACGCTCAGAACCCTCGCCGAACGGGTAATCACCGCCGAACCGAGCGTCACGCTTGATTATCTTGACTTCGCCGATAGTGCAAGCCTCGTGCCGCTTGTAGAAGATGCGCACGTTGGTGAAGCCGCATCGGGTGAGGTGCTGGTCTCCCTTGCCGCCGTAGTTGACGGGGTGCGCCTAATCGACGCGATCACGCTCCCGTAGGGGCGTCGGTTAGCGCGTTGGAAC
>JBILBX010000031.1:0-7482 GCA_044353495.1 Candidatus Limnocylindrus sp.
TCGGCATACCGCTCCCTTGACCGGGTTGCGCCGACCAATCTTCGTGGCTGGTTCGTGCGGATCGTGGAGAATGCCGCGCGTGACCTGATGCGCCGTGAGCGCCGCCACCCGACACTCCCGTTCGCGGGCGATGCGCCCGAGGAGGCGGGAGAGGGTGCGCACCGTGAACGAACAGCGGCCGAGCCGCAGGCGGGGGCGGCCTCTGACCCGGCGCAGCGTGCTGAGGCGAGCGAACTCGCCGCCGCCTTGGCCTCCGCCCTCGCGGCGATCCCAGAGGAGCGGCGCCGAGCGATCCTCCTCTACGACGTCGATGGCTACGACTATGCGGAGATCGCTGAGCTCACGGGGGTATCGGTGGGGACCATCAAGAGCCGTATCAGCCGGGGGCGCGAAGAGCTGCGCCGCCTCCTGGCCGACCTGCGGCCGGGAACCACTGGCGCGCCGTTATCGTTGGGAGAGCGAGATGAGTAACGCCGCTGGCACCCCTGAGCACGATCCGCTGAGCGCCTATCGCGCCAGTGAGCCCCGCCGCGCCCGTGACCCTTTTGCCAGCCCCGCGCTGCGCAGCGAGATCGCACAGATCGCCGAGGCTCGTGCCCAACGTGCTGCGAGTGGCTGGCGCCCCGCCCTCTTCGGTTGGGTGAGCGCCGCGCCGCGTGGTGCCCTCGCGGGTGCCGCGCTCTCTGCGGCACTCCTTCTTGGGGGCGTCGCCGGTCAGATTGCGGGCGGCACTGCGAGCGCAGTGCGAATGGAGATGGAGTCTGGGGGCGACCTCGTCGGAGCAAGTCTGGCCCCCGAAGCTTCCATGGATGTGAAAGCAGACGGAACGACCGGTGTGCTCCTCGAGTCTGGGACGCTTGATGCCGCCGCCATCGCCTCTGGGGCCGCACTCCTTCTGCTGACAGGGAGCCTTGCGGTGGTGTTCGTGAGCGTGCGGAGGCGTCGCGCCTAGCCGAAGGGCTCTGCACTCCTGCGCTACCCTCGCGGTATGCCAACCAAGCGCCGACTCCTCCTCGTTGATGCCTATGGGCTGATCTACCGCGCCTTCCACGCGCTGCCCCCGCTCACGAATAGCCGCGGCCAGCTCACCAATGCGGCGTACGGCTTCACCAGCATCCTGCTGCGCACGATGACCGACGTCGACCCTGAGCGCGCAATCGTGGCCTTTGATGCGCCGGGCACCACCTATCGGCACGAGCGGTTCCCCGCATACAAGGCGCAGCGGCCGTCGATGCCCGACGAACTGCGCTCCCAAGTGCCGATCGTTCGTGACCTTGTCGCCGCGCTAGGGCTGCCACTCCTGGAGGCAACGGGATACGAAGCAGATGACGTGATCGGCACGATCGCCACGGCGGCAGAGCGCGACGGCTGGGAGGTGCACATCGTTTCGGGCGACCTCGACATGCTGCAGCTGGTAACCAAGAAGGTCCACCTGATGCACACCGCCAAAGGTGGAGCTGATGCGATCGTTGAATACGACCCAGAACGAGTCTTCGCGCGGTATGGCCTCACCCCAGAGCAGATGGTGGACTTCAAATCGCTCAAGGGAGACAGCTCCGACAACATTCCCGGTGTGCCAGGCGTGGGCGAGAAGACCGCCTCAAAGCTGATTGCAAGCTTCGGCTCGCTCGAGCAGCTCTACGCGCGTCTCGATGAGGTTGAGCCTGTGCGTATCCGCGAAGCACTCGCTGCAAACCGCGACGCAGCATTTGCTGGGCAGGGACTAATGACGATTGATCGCGATGCACCGCTGGCGCTGCCAGCCACCGGTGGCGAGATTGGGGTGTACGACCGCGAAGCGGCACTCGCCCTCTTCCGCGACCTTGAGTTCCGCGCGCTGGCACAGCGCCTCCCGCCACTTGCCGGCGAAGATCGTGCTGCAGCAACTGCGGCGGTCAGCGCCGCTGCGGCGGGTGCTGCGCTCCGAGGCTCTGCCGCACCAACCGCAAAGGCTGCATCAAAAGCGGCGGCGGCGAGTGACTTGCAGCTCGGATTCAACTTTGATGCGGTGACGGCGGGGAATGCCGCCGCTGGTCGGTCCACGCAGTCGGAGAGCAACGCTGCAGATGAGTCCGATGCGCACTCCAAGATTGAACAGGTGAAGCGCGGCGATCTTGCCGCCGCAGGGGTTCGCGTGCTGGGCGCGGTCGATGAGGCGCGAGATGCGTTCCGCGGCCTATCGGCAGAGGGGCACCTTGCCATCGGCGGCGTGGGTGCGGACCGACGTGGGCCAGAGGCCGAACTCGCGATCGCCATCGTCGATGATGCGGGAACGATTCTCGCCGCGGATGATGGCGCCGTGGTGCATGCGCTTCTTGAATCACTTGCGAGCTCAAAGCGTGAGATCGCTGGCCTCGGCGTAAAGGGCCTAATCGGCGCCATGGTGAGCATTCGACCTGAGTCTTCGCCACGCCTCATTGATGATGTTGCGCTCGGCACCTGGATTGCGAATGTCACGATGCGTAACCCCGGACTGGTGGAGGTTGCCTCTGCACGCCTTGGCGCCGATCTTCCTGACCGACTCGAGCCACTGCAAGAGGCGGTCCTTGCCGCGCTCGTTACGCGAGCGTCGCGTGGGCCGCTCGCGGAAGAGTTGCGCGAGGCAGGAACGCTCCGTCTCTATCGTGAGATTGAACTGCCGCTCGTTGAGGTGCTCGCGCGCATGGAGATCGCCGGCGTCGCCATTGATCGATCGGCGCTGAGTGAGCTGAACACCGCGTTTGGGGCTGAGATCACCCGCCTCGAGCGTGAGGCGGAGCGCGTGGTTGGTCATGCGGTGGCCCTTGGCTCACCAAAGCAGCTCGGCGAACTCCTCTTTGTGGAGCTCAACCTTCCGAAAGGGAAGAAGACGAAGACGGGCGCCTGGTCGACCGATGCAAGCGTCCTGGAGGAGATCCAGGGGGAGCATCCGATCGTTGGGATCGCCATGGAGTGGCGCACTGTCTCGAAGCTCCAGAGCACCTACGTTGAGGCGCTGCCGAAGCTCGTTGAGGGTGACGGCCGCGTGCACACCACCTTCCAGCAGGCGGTGGCGGCAACGGGGCGGCTCAGCTCCACCGATCCGAACCTGCAGAACATTCCGATTCGCACCGCTCTCGGCCGCAAGATCCGCAACACCTTCATTGCCGAGAAGGGGAACACCCTGGTAGCCGCGGACTATAGCCAGATCGAGCTGCGCATATTGGCGCACGTCACGCGCGACGAGCATCTGATCGCCGCCTTCGCTGCCGGCGAAGATATTCACCGTGCGACCGCCGCCCGCGTGCTCGGGAAGCCCGCCGCTGACGTGGACGCCGATGAACGCGCCATGGCGAAGATGGTCAACTTCGGCATCGCCTACGGCATGGGCGACTTCGGTTTGGCCACACGTGCGGGCATCTCTCGCGATGCCGCGAAGTCCTTCATCGCTGGCTACTTCGAGCGCTATCCGGGGATTCGTCGCTATATCGACACGATCAAGGAGGAGGCGCGCACGAACGGCTCTGTCACGACACAGCTCGGGCGTCGTCGGCCGATTCCAGAACTGCGAGCGGGGAATCCTGCACTCCGCGCGGCAGGGGAGCGCGCTGCGATCAATCATCCAATTCAAGGCACCGCTGCCGATGTCATCAAGATCGCCATGATCCGCCTAGCGCCACGTCTTGCAGAGGCGGGGCTCAAGGCGCGACTCGTGCTGCAGGTGCACGACGAACTGCTGCTGGAGGTGCCGAACGCTGAGGTGGATCGCCTCGTGCCAGTTCTCGTGGAGACGATGGAGGGGGCGCTTGCACTTGATGTGCCACTCACCGTTGAAGTAAAGAGTGGCCCGCGATGGGACGAGATGAAGCCGTGGTCCGCTCGTGCCTGAGCTGCCAGAGGTGGAGACGGTCGTTCGTGATCTCGCGCGACTCGTCAGTGGCGCGACGATTACAGGCGCGCACGTCTTCCGCGAGCGAAACCTTTCAACCCCTGATGCCCCCTCGTTCACTGAGGCGGTTCGCGGTCGACGCATTCTCGGCGCGCGTCGCCGTGCAAAGTGGATCATCGTGGAGCTCTCTGGTGGGATCCTACTCCTCGTGCACCTGCGCATGACGGGGCAGCTGCTGGTGCTGCCAGCGGGAGGAGCGACAGACCCGTATGTACGCCTCTCGCTCGCGCTGGGCGATGGTCGCGAGATTCGCTTCCGAGATGTTCGTGCGTTCGGTCGTGTAGCGCTCGTCGCCGAGCGAGTGGACGGTGAGGCCGCTTCGACTCTTGATCCGCACTCGCCACCGCTTCTCGCCGACCATGGCGTTGAGCCGCTTGCAGCCGACTTCACCGCCGCCGCACTGCGTTCACTGATTGCGCACCGTGCAACGCGGATCAAGAGCCTCCTTCTTGATCAACGCTGCGTCGTTGGGATCGGCAACATCTACGCCGACGAGGCACTCTGGCGCGCACAGATCCATCCGCTCACCCCTGCGAACAGGCTGCGCCCAGAGCAGCTCGATGCGCTGCACCTCGCAATCGTCGGCGTGCTGAGCGAGGCTGTTGCGGCGCGCGGCTCCTCGATCAACGATTACACAGCGCCAGATGGCGACGGCGAGATGCAGGAGCAATTGGACGTCTATCAGCGCACCGGTGAACCGTGCCACCGTTGTGGCGCCACAATTCAGCGCGTAGTTGTAGGCGGGCGGGGCACCCACGTCTGTCGTACCTGCCAGCGACCGCCACGCGGCGCAGCCCGATCCGTGGCGACCCGCGCCGTTCGCGGGCCGCGTTGGAGCGAGCGAGTTACGCCAGAGACGGTCGGCGCAACACGAAGCGAGCGTGCTGCCGCACGTCGACGATCGGCGCGCCAGGGGGAGGCGGCATGAGCATCATCACGTTGAGTGATGTTCGTCGCGAGATCGGTGCCGCCGTCATCCTTGATGAGGTGACGCTCAGCGTTGCCGCTGGGGAGCGCATCGGCCTCGTCGGTCCGAACGGGGCAGGGAAGACGACCCTCCTCAAGATGGTCGCTGGGCTTGAGTCTCCCGACCAGGGCCGCGTGCAGCATGCCAAAGGGCTGCGCATCAACCTGCTTGCACAAGAGTCGGCGCAGGACCCCGAACTACTGAACGCCGCAACACTCACAGACGCCGTCATCGGCGGTGCCGCCGAGATCGTCTCCCTCGCCGCCGCGCTTCGCATGATGGAACTCGATGGGCGCGCCGCCTCAACCGAATACGCCGAGGCGCGGACGAAGTTTGATGCCGCAGATGGGTATGCCCTGGAGGATCGGGTTGGTGCGGCACTCCGTGGGCTCGGCTTCCCAACTGCGCGGCACAGTGAGGCTCCCGCACGCCTCTCCGGGGGGGAGCAGACCCGCGTCGCCCTGGCGCGACTGGTAATCGCCGACCCCGACCTGCTGCTCCTCGACGAGCCGACGAACCATCTCGACATTCAGGCGATTGAGTGGCTTGAAGGTGCGCTGCGGGCGAGCAACGGCGCACTCATGGTTGCGAGCCACGATCGCGCCTTCCTTGACGCGGTCATTGACCGCGTCTGGGAGGTTCGCGCGCATCACGTGACGCGCTTCCGTGGCGACTACAGCGCCTATGCGAAACAGCGCGGTGCCGCGGACGAGGGTGATGAGCGTGACGCCGATCGCCGTGAGAAAGAGATTGCACGCGAGCGTGAACTCATCCAGACCTATCGAAGCCATCGTAAGTACGCAAAGATGCACGAGCATGAGCGCCGTCTGGCGGCGATTGAGCCCGTGGTTCGCGAGCGGAAGGCGGCCACCCTCTCGATTGCAGCAGAAGGTGCTGGCCGAGGCCCAGCTGAGCCACTGCGGTTGAGCGAAGCATCGATCGGGTACCGCGAGCCGGCGCAGGTTGAGATCACCCGTGCCCGCAGCCTTGCTCTTCGTCGCGGCGAACGCGTGGGCATCGTTGGTCCGAACGGTGCGGGAAAATCCACACTCCTCAAGACCATCGCAGGCCTCTTGCCGGTACTCGATGGAAACGTAGAGATTGCCGGTGGTGTCGTTCCTGGCTATCTCGCCCAGGTTCGTGCTGCAGGGTTGCACGGAGCAACGGTGCTTGAGGCATTGCGCACCGCTGTACCTGTAGAGGTTTCCGAAGCACGGGCGCACCTTGCAAAGTTCCTCTTCCGCGGTGATGCGGTGGGGAAGGAGGTCGCAGTGCTCTCCGGTGGTGAGCGCAGTCGGCTGGAGCTGGCGATTCTCGGCCTTATGCCTGCGAACCTGCTCCTGCTCGACGAGCCGACGAACCACCTCGACATCGATGCGTGCGAATCGCTCGAGCGATTTCTTCTTGATGGTGAGCGCACCCTTCTTGTCGTCAGTCACGATCGCCGACTCCTCGAAAAGATCTGCACTTCGCTCTGGGTTGTGGAGGACGGCGTCGTTGCCGCCTTTGACGGCGGCTACGCCGCATGGCGAGAGGCGGTCGCTTCTGGTTGGACCACGAAGAGCGCCGACGCCCTGGTGGCGGGGCGTCTTGGTGCGCCAGGCGCACTCGCTACGCAACAGACTGCTCCCACCAAGCCTCAGCCGAAGGTTGCGGCGCACGCTGCAAAGAAGAGTGCAGCGCCAAAGCCGGAGCGTCTCAGCAAGGAGCAGGCGCGTCGACGTCGCGCTGCCATTGAGTCCGACCTGGAGCGGCACGGGCTGCGCAAAGGTCACCTTGAACTTGCGATGCTTGATCCAAGTGTGATCGCTTCGTACACCGAGCTAGCGAAGGTGGCGAGTGAGTTGGCTGATGTGACGGCGGCACTCCAGCAGGCTGAAGAGGCGTGGCTCGCCCTTGAGGGTGAGGTGGCGAAGTGAGTGGTCGACTCTTCCGCGTTGGGCTCGGTGGCCTTATCGCCTCAGGGAAGAGCAGGCTCGCCGCAGCGCTTGTCGCGAGTGGCGCGTTGCAGGAGGCGATTGGTGGCGCCGTGGAGCACGTCGATGCAGATGCACTGCTGCGCTCGGCGCGTTCCACTGATGTGGCGCTTCGCGATGCGATCCTCGACGTCGTCCCTGATGCGCGCCGTGCAGATGGGGGCCTTGACACCAAGGTTCTCGCGGCGCGGGCATTTGCGAATTCGGCTGTGATGACCCGCCTTGAAGAGTTGCAGTGGCCGGTCGTGCGCGCAGCGATCAGTGAAGTGAGCAGAGATGCGCAGGCACGGGGGGTACGCCTCCTGCTCGTTGAGGCCATCGCCCTAGGCCGCTCCGGCCTGGCTGAAGAGCTCGACGGCGCGCTCTTCCTTCACGTTGACGAGGCAGTCCGTCGTGACCGGTTCCTCTCCCGTGGTGGCAGTAAGGAGGATTTCGCGGCGCGTAACGCCGCACAGGTAGGGATTACCGCGGAGATGCAGGGGATCGGGGCGATCCCAATTGACGGTAGTGGGTCGCTGCCTGAGACCGTGCACGCCGCGAGCGAGGCGCTGCGCCGCCTATGCTTGCAGGGTGAATCCATCGACTGAGCCCACGGCTGAACTGACCCCAACTGCTGGGCGTCCCTTCGCCCT
>JBILBX010000032.1:0-7408 GCA_044353495.1 Candidatus Limnocylindrus sp.
GGCTATCTGGAGCGCGGCGAGTACAACCCTTCGCTCGCACTGGCATTCCGATTCTCTGAGCTCTTCGGGCTGCCAGTCGAGAAGATCTTCGTGCGCAAGGAGAAGAAGAAAGGAAAAACATCGTGAGTGAGAAGATGAAGACGCGACCGTCAATCATTCAGCGAATGCCGTTGCCACTGGCCCTTCTCTTTGGATTCCTCCTGCTTCCGCTCGGTGGCATCTTGCTCCCCATCACCCCTGAGATCGGCGTCCCGCTGCTCTTGGTAGCAACACGACTCCTTGGCCGACGATTCCAGTGGGCACGACGATTTAACGCGTGGATTGATGGAAAGTGGCAATCGGTCCGCGCACGACTAAAGGGGGACGCCAACAGTGGGCGTCCCGCACTGTGGCGATGGATTGTTGGTGCGGTCGTCATCGTGCTGATCTGGCAGGTGCTGGGCTCAATCTTGCTGGTCGGCGCAGTGCTTTGGATGGACATTCCATTTGATGCACTCGTTCCTACAGGAGGATTTGGCCTAGCGCCGATAACTCCAGAGCGATCCGCCATGATTCTGTTTGCGTTCCTGATCAGCTTCGTACCCTTCTTCCTTGCAAACTTGTTCGCATACCGCTACATCCTGAAAGAGCGCGTGATGCGAATGTTTACCCTCACGGGCACCTTCTCGATCCAAAGAACGTTTGCAGGATTTGCGATCTGGCTGGCCATCGGGCTCGGCGGGTTGCTGCTCCTCGAACTTGTTAACCCCGGGGTAGTCCGCTGGACCTTTAACCCGGTCGGCGCACTTCCATACATCGTGGTCGCCTTGCTCTTGCTGCCAATCCAGACAACGGCCGAAGAGCTCTTCTTCCGAGGCTGGCTTCTGCAGTGGTCTGACAATGGCCGACGCCGACGCTGGGTACTCGCCACGCTAAACGGCGTGCTATTTGCTCTGCCACATCTTGCCAATCCTGAGGTTGCCGGTGAAGACCTGATCCGCATTATTGGGTACGTGGCAATCGGCTTTGGCTGGGCGTGGGTCACACTCCGCGACCGAACACTTGAGCTAGCCATCGGTGCGCATGCGGCAAACAACATCTCTGCAGCCCTCCTTGTGGGGTATGTCGGCTCCGCGATCCCCTCAGTCTCTTTCTGGACAATGGAGCGAATTCCAGTGCTGCACGAAGTGCTACTCGGGGTGGTGTCAATCCTGATCTTCACGTGGATCACGGCGCGCCTGCCACACAACCGCGCAGGTAAGAGCAGCACCTCTCAGGCTTTGCGGAAGAAGCAGCCCGCGTGACTGGGATGCTCTCGCTACTCCGCATCCCAGACCTCCGCACGTTGCTGACGGCGGATTTCATCTCAGACTTTGGTTCGGCGGCAACGGTGCTCGCCGTGCAGCTGCTGGTACTTGCTGCTGGGCTGACCGCTGCGGCGAGCCTTGCGGTTCGACTTCGGGAGCGACGCGCGAACTAGTTGTAAAGGCACCTGGACCGGCTTCCCTGATCCAACGAGCACCTATCAGTGGTTCCGCTGCACCAGCGCTGGCTCGGCCAGCACGGCACAGCCAGGCGGCTGCACCGCCATCAGTGGGGCAACCCGCAGCACCTACGCGCTGGTCGCTGCCGACAAGACATCGGGCTACCTGCGCGTGCGCGTCACTGGCACCTCGGCCGAGGGTCGAGCGGTGCGCTTTAGCGCAGCAGTGAAGGTGAACTAGAGGGCGTCGTTATACGTCCAGACGTCGAGCGCATCGAGATCGAGCGAAGTGTTGCCGTTTGCGGCGAGTGCGCCAGCGATCTGAGCGCGATGTTCGGTGGCGTGGTGCACGGCCTGGTTGACGAGCACCCAGCGCGGCACGGAGATCTCTTCGCCGCCGTACGAGATCCAGGTGAGGATCTCGTCGCCTGGCAACTGCGCTCCGGCTCGCAACTTGGTATCGGCCACGGCGAGGGCGGCGGCAAGTGCTTGAATATCGCTGGCGGTAACTGGAAGCTCACGCTTCTCAGCCCGTGGTTCGCCGTGAAGGCGCTGGGCGTAGTTCTCGGCGGCGGTGGTGAGGTGGTGGGCGATGGCGCCCACACTCCACTCGGAGCCGGGCGAGGCATAGGCGTAGGCAGCCTCAGGCAGTGCCACAAGGACTGAAAACATTTCGGTATTGGCCCACGCCATGTGCGTGAGTTGGCGGTCAAGGGTGGCGTTCACATCCATAAGGATCTGATCGTACTAGATGCTAGTCTCCCGCAATGCCAACCGAAAAGATTTCAGCGCGCGACGCCATTTTGCAGGCGACCATTGCCGAACTCACGGTGTCTGGCGCCGAAACCTTTACCCCCCTCACGGTGTGCAAGCAACTTGGCATTAAGCCGAACCTCGTCAACTATCACTTCAAATCTCGTGAAGGGTTGATTCGAGAGGCAGCTGTGACCTCGTACGAGGAGTATGGTCGCGGCTTTGTGAAAGTGTGGGAGCAGTTTGGCCATGCACCGCGCGAGCACTTTGCCGCTGCGATCAGGTTTCAAATTGAGTGGACGGTCTCCCATAGCTCCATCATGCACCTCGTTACGAACGGAAAGATCGAAGATTTCACGAGCGAGCAGCGCGATCGCATCGCCAGATCGCTGATGCAGAACGTGTCACTCTTGACGACTGCTGTCGGTGGCGTAGTTGACGGGTCAGGGTGGGATCACGTGGCGACCCCTGCAGATGTTGCGCGACGCCCAGAGCTTGGGTACGCCGCCGGTGCCGTCTCTTGGATGGTGAGCGGTCACGCCATTTGGAAGGCGGGTCCACTACTGCATGTGGCAAGGCAGATTCCGGCGGCGGAAACAATCAGCAATGTTGATGAGCAGGTGTTGGCGATGGCATTTGCGATCATTCGCTACTTCGGCGACAAGAGCGAAGGATCGAGGCGTTAGCCGTTCGCTTGTTGAGCTTTTCGCACCGCAAGGAGCACGCCAGAAACCGCGACAGCACCAATTGATGCCAGTAACACCCCGAGCTTCGCGGCGCCTAAAGACTCCTCAGATGTAAACGCAAGTTCGCTAATGAGGAGCGACACGGTGAATCCGATTCCGGCGAGTGCACCGATAACGGCGATGTCAATCCACTTCACTCCCGTTGCGAGCCTGGCTCCCAGCGCCGTAGCGAGTCGTGCTGCAAGGAGAATCCCCACCGGCTTCCCGACAACGAGTCCAACTAGTACGCCCAGCAGAATCGGCGAGTTGATTACGACACCAAGGTCAATTGAGCGAAGGTCAACCGCCGCGGCGAAGAGGGCAAAAAGTGGCACAGCGATCCCAGCGCTGATTGGATGGAAACGCGCGGTCGCTCGGTCAACTGGCGCGTCGGTCTCGCCAGGATCTTTCTTGACACGCATGAGTAGGCCCAGCGCGACGCCGGCGAAGGTTGCATGGATCCCTGCCTCATGTACCGCATACCAAACGGCGAGCGCGAGAGTCACATAGATGAGCGGTGAAGTGATGCGCTGCCGTTGGGCCAGAGCAAAGGCCGCCAAGAGGAGCGCCGCGATTGCAATCCACTCAACGCTGAGGCCAGCCGAATAGAAGAGGGCAATCACCAGGATCGCACCGAGATCGTCGACGATGGCCAGTGTGAGCAGGAACGTACGCACGCCCGAAGGGAGTCCGCGACCGAGAACCGCCAGCACTGCGAGGGCGAAGGCAATGTCAGTGGCCATAGGAATCCCCCAGCCGCTTACGGCGTCAGCTGCACCACCACGGCTAATCGCGACATAGAGGAGCGCAGGAACAGCCATGCCGCCGAGTGCCGCTGCAACGGGGAGCACCGCCTGGCGCGGCTTTGAGAGTGTGCCAACGACAAGTTCGTGCTTGAGCTCACAGCCAATCACAAAGAAGAAGATGGCGAGGAGGGCGTCTGCGGTCCACTCCTGCACCGTGAGGTTGAGGTGGAGCGCATCGATGCCGATGTGGGTTGTCGCAAGCGCATGGAACGCGCTCGAGAGTGGCCCATTTGCGAGGAGCAGCCCTATGAGCGCAGCAACGATCAGCAGCGCGCCGCCCGTTGTCTCACTTTGCAAAAATGCTCGAAGTCGCTGCGCGTTAGTCATGGGCGTATCGTATCGCGCGCCAGTCTCTCCCCCGCCAGCACTTGACGAGGTTCTGGGCAGGTCAGCGCGCACACCAGGGGCGGTTTTTGAGCCTACGAAGGGGAGTAGCACGCGGGGACTCGCCGTATTGAAAGCTTTTCAGTAAGATGTGGCGATGCTTGCGCAGTGGGATTGGACGGGTCTATTCGGGGGGCTGATTAGCTTCGCTGTTGTGCTGTACGTGCAGCGCACGCAGCGCATTCGCAGCACCCGCGGCACCACCGTGAGCATGATCGCCTTCGCGGCCCTGGTCGCCTATGTATGGGCGCCGATCGGCTTCCCCAACTCTGACTGGTCACGGGCACCACTCGGGAGCGATGTGATCCGCCTCATTCCATTCGTGAACTTAGATCCTGCTCTCTTGCAAACCCAGTGGCTGCTCGTGCAGGTGGGCATGGGTGCGGCGACCTTCTTCCTTGCCACCCTTGCCCTCTACGGCGATGCGCGACGCGCGGCCTTCGCCGTCATCGGCATCATGGCCGTGGGGCTGGAGATCAGCCAGGCGCTCTCGAACTACTTCTCCAACCCAGTGCCGCCCTACCGGGTAGACGTGCACGACGTTCTTGCGCGGGCCGCTGGCGCGCTCGCCACCTACGTTCTGCTCAAGATCCTTGGGGCTACTTGGCGCGTCTGGGTCCAACCCTCGTTCGCAAAGAGCGGCATCATCGGCTTCATCGACGGAGTCACGCGCCGCATCTAGCGATTGCAAGCCGTTGCAGTAACGACCTCCCCGCGGAGGCGATACGATACCCACATGACCGCAGCTGACCTCATTGCCCAAGCCGCTGGCGAGCCGAGCATCTGTCGATGCCCGTCGCTCTCCTTCGAGCCGTCCTGCGCGCGCTGAGGCGATCGCAACCAGGGACCAAACGGCAGAGGGGGCGGCGGATGTAGTCCACAACCCACCATGTAGCTGGAGGTACCCGACATGACCGTTCATAACCCAGGAATCTTTTCCGACAACGCCATCACCATTGGCCGCACCCCACTGGTGCGCTTGAACCGCGTCACCGACGGCGCCGCCGCAACGGTGCTCGCCAAGATTGAGGGGCGCAACCCTGCCTACTCCGTAAAGTGCCGACTCGGCACCGCCATGGTGCTCGACGCCGAGAAGCGCGGCGTACTGAAGCCAGGCGTTGAGATTGTTGAGCCAACGAGCGGCAACACCGGCATCGCCTTGGCGATGGTTGGCGCGGCGCGCGGCTACAAGGTCACCCTCACCATGCCCGACACCGTCAGCGTTGAGCGACGAAAGTTGATCGTTGCCTACGGCGCAACGCTGGTCTTGACCGAAGGCGCAAAGGGGATGCCAGGTGCAATCGCCAAGGCCGAAGAGATCGCCGCATCGGATCCTGCGCGCTACGTGCTGTTGCAGCAGTTCAAGAATCCAGCTGGCCCTGCAATCCACGAATCAACCACCGGCCCAGAGATCTGGGATGACACCGAAGGCAACGTCGATATCTTCGTTGCAGGGAGCGGCACTGGCGGAACTATCACCGGCGTTGCTCGCTATTTGAAGAAGGGTCGCGGTAAGGCGGTGCAGATCGTTGCCGTTGAGCCGGCCACCAGTCCAGTTATTGCGCAGCGCATGGCGGGTCAGCCGAATCAGCCTGCACCACACAAGATTCAGGGAATCGGGCCGGGCTTTGTTCCCGACATTCTCGACATCTCACTCATTGACCAGGTTGAGTCCGTGACGAACGAAGAGGCGATCGCCATGGCGCGTCGCATTGCGCGCGAAGAGGGGATCCTCGTTGGTATCTCGTGCGGCGCTGCCGCACACGTTGCGCTGAAGTTGGCGCATCTGCCAGAGAACGCGGGGAAGACGATTGTCGTCGTGCTTCCAGATTCAGGCGAGCGCTACCTAAGCACTGCGCTCTACGAGGGGCTCTTTGATGCAAGCGGCATCGCCCTGTGAGTGCTGACTCGACCGAAATCAGTCGGGCGCTGACTGCCGCCGACGCTGCTCTTGCGGGTGGTGCGGTGGCGGCAGGCGACCGACCATCGCGCGGCGAGATCACGCGCGTGTTGGCCGAGTTGCGTTCCGCACTCTTCCCACGCGAGCTCGGCGTTGCCGCCGATGGCGAGGCGGCAGTGGCGGCGCATCTTGCGTCGGCACTTGCAGGACTGCGCGAGCAGATCCGACGCTGCACCGTGCTCTTCGCCGCCGAGCGACCAGGTGAGGGGCTCGCTCCAGATCAGGTCGATCGCGTGACGAACGCGTTCGCTGCCGAGCTCCCCACCATTCGCACGCTGATCGAGGGGGATATCGCCGCGGCGTTTGCGGGAGATCCTGCGGCACGCAGCCGATCAGAGATCCTGCACGGGTACCCAGGCGTACGCGCGATGATTGATCACCGCATGGCGCACCTTCTCTATACGTTGCAGGTACCGCTCTTGCCACGCATCGCCTCCGAGGCGGCACATTCAGCCACAGGAATCGACATTCACCCTGGCGCCACGATCGGTGAGCGCTTCTTCATTGACCATGGCACCGGTGTCGTGATCGGTGAGACGGCGATCATCGGCAGCGGCGTGCGCCTCTACCAAGGGGTGACACTCGGCTCCAAGAGCTTCCCCAAGGGTGAAGACGGCAACCTGGTAAAGGGTCAGCCGCGCCACCCGATCATTGAAGACGACGTGGTGATCTACTCCGGGGCGACGGTTCTTGGTCGCATCACGGTTGGTCGTGGCTCCACGATCGGCGGGAACGTATGGCTGACGAAGAGCGTTCCCGCGGGGAGCCAGTTGTCGCAGGCGCGCGTGCGCACCGACGAGCTGGCAGCCGAGGGTTCGGGGATCTAGCGCTCGGGGGGATAGAATCCCGCCATGCCCACACAGCACACGCCCCTCTTGTTGATGCCGCTCTGCGCGGAGCGCGCATGAGCGGCGGCATGGGTTCAGGTCGTGGTGGCCATATGTTCGGTGGCGACGACACCGGCCCAACGAAGCCTGCCGGAGCAGCGCTGCCGTTACTGCGACGAGCGGCGAGGTTCTTTGGGCCATACCGTGGACGCCTCGGCGTCATTGGGCTCGCCATCGCTGGATCGAGCATCCTGGGGCTCGCGAACCCGTACCTGCTGAAGCTCCTCATCGACGAGGCGATTCCGCAGCGCGACCTCGGCCTGCTGGCGCTCTATGCCGAACTTGCCGCGGTGCAGTTCGGGTCGCACGCGTAGCTTCCTGAGCTAGCGGGCAGCGATCACCAGGCGCTGGAAGCTTGCGGGAACCTCTCTACCGTCCACTGTTCGGTACTGTGCTTCACAGTGAACGATCTGCCATCCGCTCGGCGCGGC
>JBILBX010000033.1:0-7314 GCA_044353495.1 Candidatus Limnocylindrus sp.
CCGCTGCAGGCTATGGCTACAACGACATCGTCAAGACGACCATCTTCCTTGTTGACCTCGCCGACTTCGCCACCGTCAACGAGATCTACGGTCGGGCCTTCACCCAGCCATACCCAGCACGTTCAACAATTCAGGTTGCAGCGCTGCCGAAGGGTGGCTTGGTAGAGATCGAAGCGATCGCGAAGCGAGGCGGCGCTACAGGATGAACCCCTCAAGTCGTGGGCCGGAGCGCCTAGAAGGCGTGACGGCCATCATCCTCGCCGCCGGAGTGGGATCGCGAATGCAGTCCCAGGTTCCTAAGGTGTTGCATCAGTTGCTTGGCCGTCCAATGGCCGGCTGGGTCGTGGCCGCTGCCTCGGAGGCATTCGCCGCAACATCCGTCGTTGTTCTCTCGCCCGCTACGGCGGGTCTCGCTGAACTTCTGGGTGGAAGCGCATCAGTTGCAGAGCAGCCGAAGCCGCTCGGCACTGCTGATGCGGTTCGCTGCGCACTTGCAGCGCTGCCAGCCTCTGCAAAGGAGCTCCTCATCGCCTGCGGGGATACCCCGCTGATCACCGCCGCGCTGATGCGCGAGGTGGTAGCGGCTCGTCGCGAAACAAACGCCCCCATTGCGCTCGCGGCGTTCGATGCCGACGACCCCACCGGCTACGGCCGAGTGATTGAGTCAAGTGACGGATCAGCGGAGTGCGTGGTTGAGGAGCGTGATGCCAACGAAGAGCAGCGCGCCATCGGCACCGTGAATGCTGGACTCTACGCGGTTGATCGAGCCTGGCTCGTCGACGCACTCGGCGCTATCACACCGTCGAAGGCGAGCGGCGAGCTGTATCTGACCGACTTGATCGCCGCAGCACACGCCGCAGGCACTCCTGCGCCAATCGTCTATGGCCCAGAGATTGAGCTTGAAGGGGTAAACGACCGACACCAGTTTGCCAATGTCGCAGCCGCCCTCCGCGAACGGATCAATGAGGGGCATCTTGACCGTGGCGTGGCGCTGATTGATCCGACGACCGCATGGATTGACGTGCAGGTCGAGATCGCAGCCGATGCAGTGATTGAGCCAGGCGTGACGCTCGTTGGGGAAACGAGTATCGGAGCGCGCACTCGAGTCGGGAGCGGCTCGCGGATTGAGGCGACCACTATCGGTGACGATTGCATCATTCGATCCTCAGCGATTGAGGGTTCCAGCATTGCGTCGCACGTTGACGTTGGGCCCTTTGCGCATATTCGACCAGGGTGCACTGTTGCGTCGCACTGCCATGTTGGCAACTTTGCCGAACTCAAGGCGACAAGCCTCGCAGCCGGTGCGAAGGTTGGTCACCACTCGTATCTTGGCGACACCGAAGTGGGGGAGCGTGCGAATATCGGCGCGGGAACCATTACGGCGAACTACAATGGGGTGCAGAAACATAAGACGATCATTGGCGCTGATGCCTTTACTGGCGTCGGCACCCTGATTGTGGCTCCCGCCGGGATCGGCATTGGAGCGAAGACAGGGGCCGGCACAGTAGTGCTTGCGGATATCCCTGATGGTTGCACGGCGGTCGGCGTTCCGGCCCGCATTATTAGGGAGGCGTAACGGTGCTTGGTACAGATATTCTGATCATCCTTGTGCTGATCCTGATCAACGGATTCTTCGTTGCGGCAGAGATCGCCTTTGTCTCTGTGCGCCGCACACGGCTTGATGAGCTGGCTGAGGCCGGCGATCGTGGCGCCAAGCGTGCCCAGGTGCTCATGCGCGACCCGGGGCGTTTTCTCGCGGTGATTCAGGTGGCAATCACCTTCCTCGGAGCACTGGCATCCGCCGTTGCCGCAGTCAGCATCGTGACCGTTGTCTCTGAGCCACTACGTCAGATCACGTTCCTTGCCGACTATGCCGACACGATTGCGCTGCTCTTCGTGACCTCTATCGTCGCGATCGTCTCCATCGTTCTCGGCGAGCTCATCCCGAAGGGCCTTGCCCTCGGCAATCCCGATCGCATCGCACTTTCCGTTTCCGGGCCGATTACGATCTTTGCCAAGATTGTCAGCCCGCTTGTGGCGGTGCTCGTCGCGCTCACTAAGCTGATCTCAAAGCCATTCGGTATCGACCCTACGCGTACCCCGGAGCTCTCTGCCGCTGAGATCCGCCTGATCGTGGAGCAGGGGAGCCAGCAGGGAGTGCTTGAGGCGGAAGAGGAGCAGATGATCAGCGCGGTGATGTCGCTGAGCGACTCCAAGCTGCACGAGGTCATGGTGCCCCGCATCGACATCGCCGCGATTGACCAGGAGGCGAGTTTTGATGACGCAGTCACGCTCGTCCTCACCGAGGGCCATAGCCGTACGCCGCTCTACAAGGAGTCGGTTGACCACATCGTTGGCATCCTCTACGCGAAGGACCTGCTGAGAATCATCGCTGCAGGTGGGCCGCGCCCACGTTTGCGCGACATCATGCGCCCAGCGCTCTTCGTTCCTGAATCACAGGCCGTCGATGATTTGCTCAACGAACTCCAGCGTCGCCGCGTCCACATGGCGATCGTGCTTGACGAGTACGGTGGCACCGCGGGCCTCGTAACGATTGAGGACCTCCTGGAAGAGATCGTCGGTGAGATTCAGGACGAGTTTGACGAGGAGGAGCCGATGAAGGTCATCGTTCGCGATGGCGAGGCGATCCTTGACGGCCGAGCAGACATCGACGAGATGGGTGAACTCATTGATCCAGCGCTAGAGCTTGAGGATGATGAGGAGTACGACACAGTGGGCGGATTCGTCTATCACCGCATCGGTCGCGTCCCCGTTGTAGGCGACACGGTGGCGGTAGATCCGTTCAAGATCACGGTGATCAAGGTGATAGGGCGCCGCGTCGGCAAGGTGCGCGTGACCTGGGATGCTGGGGCTCCGAAGCCCGTCGCCGATTAGGCGGAGATCACCCGGTCAATAATCTCTTCGAGTTTCGCGACGGCGCGCGGATTCAACTGCGACAGGCTGCGAATCTCGCTGATCGCTTTTGCGCGCCACTCTTGTGCCTGAAGGCGGGTGTACTCGCGCGATCCGGTCCGCTCAAGTACCTGCAAGCCAGCAGCGACTGACTCGGCGCCTGGGTTCACCTCTGCGTAGAGGCTAGTCAGGACCGCGCGGTCGGCGGGGCTGGCCTGCTCCATGGCATGAAGGACAGGGAGCGTCTTCTTATGGCGGGCGAGATCGGAGGCCTCTTTCCCTGTGGCCGCCTCATCGCCCCAGATGCCGAGGAGGTCGTCGTTGATTTGGAAGGCGAGTCCAAGCGCCCAACCAAAGTTGCGGAAGCGGCGAATGACCTCTTCATCGTCGCTAGCAAGAATGGCACCAGATTCGACGGATCCGGAGATCAGGGCGGCGGTCTTTCGGCCGATCATCTCAAAGTAGTGCTCAACGCTCTGCATCTCCGTGCGTGCGCTTGCGGCAATGTCGATGAATTGCCCTTCGCAGAGACGTAGGCAGGTCTCGTCGTACAGCTTCATCAGGCGGATCACTTTGCTGTCGGAGAAGCCAAGCTTGGTGAGGTGGTGCAGTGCAACACGGCTAATCGTAAAGAGTGCATCGCCTGTGTTGATTGCTTGAGGGACGCCATCGCGCACCCAGAGCGTTGGCCGGCCGCGGCGCTCCGCGTCACCGTCTTCAATGTCGTCGTGCACGAGCGAGAAGTTGTGTCCCAGTTCCACTGCGGCAGCACCGGGGAGTGCGCGATCCCAGTCTGGCGAGATTGAGGCATACGCGAGCAGGCCGAGGAGGGGGCGCATGCGCTTGCCAGGTCGGGCGGCCGGATCGGAGTAGCCCAGGTGGTAGCGAATCTGTTCATACATGGGGGCCGTAATCGGCTCCTCCCATTCGGCAAGCAGCTCAAGGATGGTGCGATCCGTTGCTGCAACGAGTTCGTCAAGGTTCAGGCTCAGCAGATCTCCCGCCGCCCCTTGCTGCTGCTCGCTCACGCGCCCCCCTTACCTCTCACTCGGCCTCTTGCCCGGCGCGTACGAACGCGGCGCGGCTGTAGGGCAATGCTACCCTGCGCATCATGCCTGCACGTCAAAGCACTACGTCGCTGGCCGTTGTCACCTCCCGCTTCCGCCTCGGCGAAGCCGATCGCGTGCTCACCCTCCTCTCCGCAACGCGCGGCAAGTTCAAGGCGATCGCCAAGGGGGTCCGCAAGCCAACGAGCCGCCTCGGTGGGGGGGTTGAGCCCTTCGCCGAGCTCGACCTTGCCCTGATCACGGGGAGAACCTTCGATACCGTGACGCAGGTTCGTAGCGTTCGGGTGTGGCTCGGCCTGCGCAGCAGGCTCGGCAGTGCGGCGGTTGCCTGGTACGTCGCAGAGTTGGTCGAACGCGCAACGAGTGACGAACAGCCCGAGCCCGAGCTTTATGCGTTGCTTCTGCATGCCTGGGATCTGCTCGAATCTGGTGCGCCGGATGCGCTCGTGGCGCGCTGGGCTGAACTCGCGCTCCTCGACGCGGCTGGGCAAGGCCCAGAGCTCGACGTTTGCCTGGAGTGCGGGAGGGCGCCCGTCGCGGGCGAGGCGCTTCGCTGGGATGACGAGGGCGCCGGCATTCGCTGTGCGTCACACGCTATTGGTGGCGCGTTCTCCAGTGATGCACTGCGGCTGATGCGCGCCTTACGACGGTTTGCACCTGAAGAGCTTGTTGCGCTCAATCTGCCAACTGCCCCGCAGCGGGAGGTGAGTTGGGCACTACGCGGCGCTGTGCATCTCCTCTTTGGCGCGGAGCCGAAGAGCCGCAGCTTTATGGACGAGGTCCTGGCGCTCTAAACGGCGGCGCGATTCTGGTGCGGAGTTAGGCGGCGATGAAGCCCGTTGAGGTAGCGACAAACCAGATCGCGGCGAGGAGTGCGAGCATCGCTCCGTAGGTCAGCAGAATGCGACGAAGGTCGCGACGCACGATTGGCAACTCTGCGGCGATCTCGGCGGTGAGTCGCTGTGTCGATGCGGCCCGGCTCCCAATTGGCGCTGAGGTGCCCGCAATGACGGTGGGCTTTGGGGCGACAAGCGACGCCTCATAGGCGGCGGCAGCGGCCTCTTCGGCGGGGGTCAGCCCACGCTTCGGCGCATCGGCGTGTGACTTCAGCTTCGGGCGCTGGTCGGGGCGGAAGCGCTTCTCTCGTTTTGCCATGACTCCTCCTTACAGGATCGTTCGCAGAGGATACCCGACCCAGCTCGAGGGGGCGGCGAGGACTGATAGGATGCAGCCGTGGATAGCCAAGTTCTCCTTGCAATCGGCGTCGCGGGGGTGATCCTTGCCCTGCTGGCGCTCCTCGTCGCCCTTATCGCACTCCGCAACCTTCGCCGCCTCCGTGCGGACTACGCGGCGCTCGTCTCAGGGAGTGACGTGTTGAGCGCAGAGCAGCGATTCGCCCAGGTGCTCGAGCGCGTTGCCGAGCAGGGCGCCTCATCCCAGGTGACGGGTACGCGCCTCACCGCCCTTGAGGCGGCCGCCCCGGGGGCACTGAGCCGCATGGGCCTGATCCAATTCCAGGCGTTTGAGGATGTTGGTGGTGGCCAAAGCTCCGCTCTCGCGCTGCTTGATGCCATGGGGAGCGGCGTCGTCATCACCGCGCTGCATGCACGAGTTGGCACACGCATCTACGTGAAGCGCGTCTTTGAGGGTCGGGGCGAGGGGACCCTGGGCGCTGAGGAGTCGGCGGCAATCGCTGCCGCCTTGGCACAGCCCGCCTACAGCGCTCCTCAGCGGTGACGTCGCGCGCCTCGGGTGCGGGCGAGCGTGAAGGGGGATCACAGATCCCAGTCTGGTCAGGGATAACACCAAAGCGCCCCACGGCACCAACTCCGACGATTGCACACCTCGTCGATGACCTCAACGACGAGCAGTACGCCGCCGTCACACATGGCGGGGGGCCCCTCCTCGTCGTCGCGGGAGCCGGCACTGGAAAGACCCAAGTCATCACGCGACGCGTGGCTTGGCTCATCGCTGAAAAGCGTGCCGAACCCGAAGAGATCCTGGCGCTGACCTTTACGGAGCGCGCGGCAGAGGAGATGCAAGGGCGCGTTGATCGCTTGGTCCCGTACGGCTATGCCACAACACCAATCAAAACCTTCCATGCATGGGGCGATGAACTACTCCGCGCCAATGCGCATCGGCTCGGCCTCTCCGGCGAACTGCGCGTGCTGGGACGCGCCGAGGTGGTCCTCTTGCTCCGCGAACACCTCTTTGAGCTCGGCCTTAAGCGATTCTTGCCGCTTGGGGATCCAACGCGGTTCCTCGGCGACATCGCCGGCTACTTCTCGCGTGCTAAAGACGAAGCGCTCGGCCCCGATCAGATTCAAGGGTTCGCGGCAGATCTTCAGGCACGTGCGGCCGAAGCACGCAGTGCTGCATCGACGACCGCCGATCTCGAACTCCAGCGGAACCTTGCCTCGTATGCCGATGCGGTTGACCTCCTGGCGATTGAACATGGAGAGCTCAGCGCTGCACTACGCACCTACCGCACGATCCTCAATGAGCGGGGCCTGCTCGATTTTGGTGATCAGGTGCTGCGTGCCTATGAGCTCCTGCGCGATGACCCCCTTGTTGCTGCACGAGCACGGGAGCAGCACCGCTGGATCCTGGTAGACGAGTATCAAGATACGAACCGGCTCCAGGGGGCGCTGGTAGATCTCCTCTCGGATGGACGGCGCAATCTCACCGTCGTCGGCGATGACGACCAGTCGATCTATCGCTTCCGTGGGGCAGCGATCAGCAACATCCTGAACTTCACGGAGCGATACCCCGATGCGAGCAAGGTGGTCTTGACCAAGAACTATCGCAGCACGGGCTCCGTGCTCACCGCTGCGCGACGACTGATTCGCTTCAACGATCCAGAGCGGCTTGAGGTTCGCCTCGGCATCTCAAAGGAGCTCACCCCAGAGGGGATGCCTGGCGACGCGCTCCCGGTGACCTTCCGTCGCTTCCGCACCACGGCAAACGAGGCCGACTGGATCGCCGCGGAGATTCGTGACTCCATCGCGAGCGGGCGACGAGCTCGTGACCACGCGGTGCTCGTGCGCGCGAACGTCGACAGCGTGGAGGTTGGGCGCAGCCTCAACATGCTCGGGATCCCCTGGCGCTCGAGCGGCGCTGCCGGTCTCTACGATCGCCCCGAAGTGCGCCTTCTCTTGGCGGGTCTGCGCCATGCGGCCGACCCAGATGCAGCGGCGCCACTCTTCCTGATCGCTGCAGAGTCGCGCTTCAAGGTGCCGCCCACAATTCTCGCCGCCGCCGTGGGGAAGTCGCGCCGCGACCACGCCTCGCTGCGCGAGAGCCTCGCAACGGTCGGGGCGGGGCATGAGGCCAC
>JBILBX010000034.1:0-7269 GCA_044353495.1 Candidatus Limnocylindrus sp.
GCGCGGTATCACCCTGATTACGCACGGCGACGAGCTGCAGCTCGCCAGCGGCGCAGAGCAGGCCCGAGCAGTGCTCGCGTGGGTTGGCACCGGGGGTTCTGACCTCACGGCAGCCCCGCTAGAGACACTCGCTGTTATCGCCTATCGCCAACCGGTCACCAAGGGTGGCATCGAAGAGATCCGCGGCGTCGACGCAGACTACGCACTCCGCGTGCTCCTGGAGCGAGGGCTCATCGAAGAGGCGGGACGCCTCGAGACGGCCGGCCGCCCGATTCGCTACGCGACAACGCTCGAGTTCCTCCGTCGATTCGGACTCGGATCGCTCGCCGATCTCCCCGCGCTTGAAGGAGACGCCGAAGCGCTTCGCCACCTTGAACTGCGCAGCGAGGCCCCAGACTCTTCAGCAGCGCGTAGCGACGAAGCTCTCGCAGAATCCGAAGAGTCCAACGCCCCAACTACCCCTGCGCAAGAGGATGCCGCAACTGACTGATCTGATTCGCGTCAACGTTCTCGTTGCGGAACGCTCTGGCCTCTCCCGACGTGGTGCCGACACGGCCATCGCCGGGAACCGTGTCACGACTGCGGGGCGATCCGTAGCACTAGGGGAGCGACTTGATGCACTCGCCCCACTTGAGTTAGACGGAAACGTCCTCGTCGCCAAGCCTCGCCTATCAACAGAGACGGGCGATGCTTTGGGCGGCGCAGAGGTGTTCGCTTGGTATAAACCGGTGGGCGTCACGACCACGCACGCCGATCCCTACGCAACGGTGACCCTGCCCCAAGCGCTGACCCCAACACTTGGTGCTGAACGTGCAGCGCGCATGCTTTCAATCGGGCGACTTGATCGCGAGAGCGAAGGGCTGCTGCTGTTGACCGAAGAGCGACGTGTTGTTGCGCCACTTGCGCACCCACGTGCCGGACTGCGGCGAGCCTATGCAGCGGCAACAAAGGCCATGGTTGGCGAGACTGAGTTTCAGCGGTTGCGCGCTGGCATTCGACTGACCGATGGCTGGGCGCACGCCATTGAGGCGCGAGGCGTGCACCGCGACGATGACCTTCCAGAGGATGTTCGTGGTGGTGACATGGATCCAGGGCAATGGAGCTTCATCTCGATTGGCGAAGGCCGACACCACGAGGTGCGCCGCCTGTATGGTGCAATCAGCCACCCGGTGCTCCGCCTGATTCGAGTCGGCTATGGGCCAGTGCGCCTGGGCGGACTTACCTCAGGTGAACTACGGCTCATTACTGAATCTGAGCGAGCAGAACTGATGCGTGCCCTGGCTGCAGCGCCAAAGAGCAAGTCGCGACCGGCCGCACCTGCGAGCAGATAATGCGGATCGCCATCGACGGCCCAGCCTCAAGTGGAAAGAGCAGCGTCGGCCGACTCGTAGCGGAGGAGCTCGGCTTCGGTTTCCTTGACACAGGTTTGCTCTATCGAGCGATTACTCGTCGAGCGATTGATCTCGGCTGGTTCCCTGTGCCGACTACGGCGGCTGAGGTTGCTGGCGTTGCGTACGATCAGGTACGCCGCGACCTCACGGAGCTGGCCTCTGCGACCGATGCGCAGGGGAGTGGGTTGAGTTTCACGATCGTCGTTGATGACACGCCCCTCTCGGACGCGCAACTTGAAGCGGCAGACGTCGAGCTGTTCGTTCCGGCGGTCGCATCAATTGCGAGTGTGCGCGATGCCCTCCGTGCGGTGCAGCGAAGCGTGGCCGCTCGCGGAGGTTCAGTGCTTGCCGGTCGTGATATCGGCACCGTGGTACTCCCTGACGCCGAGTGCAAGATTTTCCTTGACGCGACCGCGGAGGCACGGGCCTCGCGACGAGCCACGCAGCGCGGCTACGCGGTCGGCTCTACAGAGCATCAGGCGATCCTCACGAGCCTCATCGCACGAGATGCGGAAGATCGAGCTCGCCCTGTGGCGCCACTCATTGCGGCGACGGATGCGATTACGATTCACACCGATGAGATGGCGCTCACCGACGTGGTCAAGCAGGTCGTGGCAGAGGCGCGCAGGGTCGCACGATGACGTCGGAGCGCATCCCGCTCGGTATGCGCCTCTCAGAACGCTTCGGCCGCTGGGCAATGCAGCGCTTGGCGGGCGAGATCGTGGTGAGTGGCCTTGATCGCATCCCTGCAACTGGGCCTGTACTGCTCGCTTCAAACCACATCTCGTGGGTTGATCCGGTCCTTCTCGCCTGCTGGCTCACCCCAGCAACCGGTCGCCCAATGACGTGGATGGGGAAGGCGGAGGCGATGCGTTGGCCGCTGGTCGGCTGGTTCCTACGAGTGAATGGTGTCTTTGGGGTTCGGCGTGGGGCCGCCGATCTCGAGGCGTTCCGTCTGGCCGAGCGAATCCTCAGCGAGGGGCGCATCCTGGGGATCTATCCAGAGGGGACACGCTCGCTTGACGGCATCCTGCGGCCCTTTCGCGACGGGGCCGCTCTCCTCGCGCTGCGCAGCGGTGTCCCAGTCCTGCCTGTCGCGGTCACGGGTACGGACGGTCTCTGGCGGAAGGGCTCGCTGATCCCTCGTCGCGTCCCTCGCGTCACGCTGACGATTGGGGAGCCGGTGGCGATTCCACGCAGCGAGGGGGCACGACCCGAGCTTGCCGCGGTGAGCGGCGCCATCCACGACGCTGTCGCAGCCCTCCTTCCCGAGGCGAATCGGCCCTAGGGGCGGGGTGGGCGATAATGCCCGCATGGGAAGTGTCGAGAACATTGTCATCGCGAAGCGAACAGGCGTCTGCTATGGCGTCCGTGAGGCCATTGATAAGGCCAAGATCGCCCGCGCCTCTGGAAAAGAGACCCACACCCTGGGGCATGTCGTACACAACGAGGGTCTGATCGCCGACCTGCGCGCCCGCGGTATTGAGAATGTTGACCACCTTGATGAGGTCGCTTCGGGGACCGCCGTCGTGATTCGCGCGCATGGGGTGACCCCTGAGGTTCTCGGTCGTGCAGCAGAGCGTGGGCTCGAAGTAATCGACGGCACCTGCACCTGGGTGACGCAAGAGCATCGTGAACTTGCGCGGCTGGTAGAGGAGGGGTACGAGATCGTTCTCCTCGGCACGCCGAATCACCCGGAGGTCGTTGGGCTGCTTGGGTTCGCCCCCAACGCCATCCTCGTCGACGAAGAGGAGGACTGGGCCACCATTCCGCGTCGCAAGCGCATGGCCCTGATCACCCAATCCACCCAACCGCCATGGAAGTTTGAGCGCCTGGCGGCCTTCCTTGTTTCGCGCTGCCACGAGCTGAAGGTCATCAACACAGTTTGCCCGGTCACGATTCGACGCCAGGAGGACACCATCGCCGCTGCCCAAGAGGTGCAGCTCATGATCGTTGTTGGCGGCACACGAAGCGCCAACACGAAGGAGCTCACGCGTCTCTGCGAAATCAGCGGCACGCGCGCCGTGCAGATTGAATCTGCGCAGGGACTGACCGACCCTGACCTGTTTGCGAACATTCAAACCGTTGGCATCACTGGAGGAACCAGCACCCCCATTGAAGACCTTGAACGCGTGGCACTCAGGATTGCCGAACTCGGTGGCACCGACAGCGTTCGCACGAATGCGGCCTCCATTGCTCGAGCGGCGCTCGAGGCCGCTGCCATGCCGCAATACCGCACTACATCAATCACGAGCGGTACACCATCATGAGTGAAGTCGAGGTAGAGGTCGAAGTCGAATCCTTGCCGCGCCGGCTCCCACTGGTGGCGCTGGTCGGCCGACCAAATGTCGGGAAGAGCACTCTCTTCAATCGCTTCGTTGGCGAGCGACGTGCGGTCGTTGAAGATCGTGCCGGCACCACTCGCGATCGCTTGATCGGCATCGTTGAGTGGAATGGGATGCGCTTCCGTGTGGTCGATACAGGGGGTATGCAGCCCGCGGTCGGCGATCCGATTGAGATTGGGGTGCAAGATCAGGCACGCATCGCAGTTGATGCCGCCGACCTGATCCTACTCCTCGTTGACGCTGCAACTGGCCCGAACCCTGGCGACGCCGAGGTGGCGCAACTGCTGCGCCGTAGCGGTAAGCCGATCATCCTTGTCGCGAACAAAGCCGACAACATTGAACGCGATCGCGCCGCTCAGGAGTTCTCCATTCTCGGATTTGACCGACTCCACACAGTGAGCGCGCAACACGGCATCGGCTCTGGCGACCTTCTCGACGTCATCGTTGAGCGACTAGAAGCGCTCCCTGAAGATGCGGGCGCCGCCTACGTGGAGGGGGAGGTGACCGTTGCGATTGTTGGTCGACCGAACGTTGGTAAGTCGAGCCTTCTCAACAAGCTGATTGGCAGTGAGCGAACGGTGGTGAGCGCAGTGGCCGGCACCACCCGCGATGCCATCGACGAGACGCTGCTGCATGCAGGGCGCCAGATCACTCTCGTCGACACCGCGGGCATTCGTAAGCGTGGCAAGGTTGCCTCTGGTCCTTCTGCAGACAAGTGGGCCACAGTGCGCTCAGTGCGTGCTCTTGATCGTGCCGATGTCGCCCTGTTGCTCATTGACGCGTCGACAGGCTTGCAGGCCCAAGATCTGCATATCGCAGGCTCCGTGATCGACGCGGGGAAAGGCCTCGTACTGGTGCTGAACAAGTGGGACCTCATTGAGAAAGATGGTTTCACCTTTGACGAGATCGAAGGGAAGCTCCGCCGCCAGGCACCGTTCCTTGATTTTGCTCCGCTCGTCTCTATCTCAGCCGTGACTGGGTTGCGTGCAACGAAGGTGCTCGATGCCGCGGTTGCCGCCGCCGACGCGCGCAATCTCCGTATCCCAACCGGCGTGCTGAATCGCCTGATCGCTGAGGCGGTGGCTCGCCAGGAGCCGGCCCACAGCGGCAGTAAGCGCCCAAAGATCCTTTACGCCGCTCAGGCCTCCACACCACCCCCAACCTTCGTCGTCTTCGCACGAAACGCGGCCCAGGTGCACTTCACATGGCAGCGCTTTCTCGAGAATCAGATCCGCGAGAAGTACCCCCTCATGGGGACGCCGATCCGCATCGTTGTCCGCGAGCGGGAAGCTGAAGAGGGGCGAGAGCGTGGACGCTCCTCGCGCTCAACCAAGCGGGCGCCCGCAAAGGCGAACCCAGCCGCACGCGCATGAGCACCATCCGCATTCTCGGCGCCGGCGCATGGGGGACCGCCCTTGCGCTCCTCTGGAGCCAGGAGCAGGGCGAGGAGCGCCCAGCTCCCGTCATTGAACTCCTCGCACGAACTGCCAACGAAGCGGCGCTCCTGCGCAGCGCGCGCATCAACACTCGGCGCCTCCCCGGTGTAGCGCTGCCGGCCGCGATCAACATCTTCAGTGCCGATGAGACACTTGCCACCCTACGTGCCGAAGACACCTTCGTAGTCACCATTCCCTCTACGGAACTCGATCCAGCAACTGCAAAGCAGATTGTTCAGGCCGCCGGAGACGCGCCAATGCTCATCGCATCAAAAGGTCTGTCGCTGAACGGTGCTCGCCCCTCCGAGCTTCTGATTGCTGCTGGTGTGGAGGTGGAGCGCCTCGCCATCTTGTCTGGCCCAAACCTCGCCAGCGAGATTGCAATGGGAAAGCCCGCAGCCGCAGTCCTCGCTGGACCAGACCACTTGGTAGAAACACTTCGTGGCCGTCTCGTGCGACCTGCTTTCCGCATCTATCTGACCGACGACATCGTTGGTGTTGAGATCAGTGGGGCGCTCAAGAACGTCATCGCCATCGCCGTCAGCGGTGTCCGTGCACTCGGATACGGTGAGAATGCCGCTGCGGCGCTCCTGTCACGTGGCGTCGCCGAAATGGCGCGCCTTGCTGAGGCGTGCGGTGGACGTACAGAGACCGCGTGCGGACTTGCAGGTGTGGGCGACCTTGTTGTCACCTCGTCGAACACTGGATCGCGCAATGCAAAGCTCGGCGCCCTCCTTGCGAGCGGTATGAGCGTGCAGGCCGCCGTCGATAAGATTGGCGCAACGGTGGAGGGGATCGGCACCGCACACGGCGCGCTGCAGCTTGCAGCGGCACACAAGTTGGAGATGCCCATCACCGCAGCAGTTGTTGCAGCGTTGGATGGTGGAACGACCATTGAGGCACTCGCGCGCGCGTTGCTCGGCCGCTCACCAGCGGGGGAGTGGCGCTAGGCTTCCTGATACACTGCCGAAACTTTGGACCCACTCGGGGCGTAGCGCAGCTTGGTAGCGCGCTTGCATGGGGTGCAAGAGGTCGCTGGTTCGAATCCAGTCGCCCCGACCACATTTGTGAGTAATAGAAAAGGCCCGGGGTTTCCCCCGGGCCTTTTCCTGTATCCGAACCCGACGGTTTCCCGTCGGAAGGGGATTACTTCGAAGAACCGTTCTTCAGGGTTGCGATCTTCCAGATGAGGAGACCGTAGCCCGGCTTGGCCAGGATGTCGGCAATCGTGTATCCGACCTGCTTCAGCACGAGGCCGTCCTGGGCCGTGAGGCCAAGGTTGCCGGCAACGGCTGGAAGGAGGTAGGCGATTGGGTAGACGCCCCACGTCGCGATAAGCACGACGCGAAGGATCTTGAAGATCCCCTGGATGTCCTTGCTCTGCTTCTTGATCGAGGCATCGATGCCGCCGAACAGGTCGCGGAGGATCAGGACGAAGAAGACTGAGCTGATCGCGCCCCAGATGGTGCGCGGTGAAGCCAAGTCAACCGACGTGATCTCGGTCATCTCGCCAACGTAGCCCGTTGCGATCATCAAGAACGCATAGACAACGTTTCGCTTGATGAGCGTGCTCTCAAGCTTCTTGTCGAGCTTGAGCACGAGCACGAGCTCAGCAACGAGGAGTGGCACCGTCAGGAGCCAGTCCACGTATCGATACGCCTCGTTGAACGGGGCGCCCGTGGTGCCGAAGGCCACCCACGAGTCGAAGATTCGGACGTAGTGGTAGAACGCGATCAGCACAACAACGGCTGAGAGCGTTACCGCCATCCGGTTCCCCTCCTTCAGACTCCCACGTGCGGAGACGAAGAAGAAGAAGCTTGCGCCCATCGCCGCGATGGCGAGGGACATGAAGTTATAGACCAATTGATATGCGTCCTGCGGACTCATCAATGGACCTCCCTTTACGCTTCTGCGACCTCTTCGGATCGCTGTGGGTAAGTATCGCAAGTTTTGGGGCCCGATGTTGCGAAAACGCAATGTTTCGCAACTGTTACACGTTCTTGTAACAAATTCGACTTTCCACGTGTCCACGGGAGGCGCTAGGCTGCGGGATAGGAAAGGGGGATCTATGCCAGCCATCACAGAGCTCACGCGGAT